>JAYVZR010000372.1:0-3793 GCA_043783135.1 Ferruginibacter sp.
AATAATTATTACCTTTTGATATTTATTTAAAAAAGTGTTTTCAAAAGCATTGCACATCCGTTCACCCAAATCATTTCCTTTTTGCAGATGTTTAATAAAGCGGCCGTTTGGCCATCTGTCTTCCCTGTTTATAAAATCAGCATAAAAAAGAAATTTATCAGCATCTATTAAGAGCGTTATTTTTTGTGTATGATTTAATAATTTTTTATAAACTTCAAAGGCTGTTATATCGCCAACTGTAGCTGCCAACCGTGTTTTTACTTTTCCTAAAACAGGATTTTTTATGAAGATAATAAGAGCCTTGCTCATTCTGTTTCCTGTTTATAATTATTTAAAAATAATGTCCAGTCGTATTTTTTAAAACTGATCTTTAAATCTTTATCGCTATCAATAATTTGATATTTTTTCAGCATCTTTCCAATACCCCTTTTACCTCCAAAATCTGCACGGAACCAACTTATAATTTTTGGCAGAAAAATAGAACCTGATGCTTTATCGTATTCTGCCTCTCTTTTCAAATAGTTCCTGGTAGCAAGCTCCAACTGCATATCAATTTTTTCAGGATCATAATATGCTATTGGCGGACAGCTTTTGGCACCACAATTCAGTGCAAAATGAATCCGGTTATCCAACGTTGCCACTCTGAATTTTTTTTCAAAATCAGGCGGGAACAACTTATTCAAATACCCAAGGCCCCACTTGATCTTTGATCTTCGTAAAATACCATGTTCAATATCATCAAGGCTGAGTTGCTTACCTGCAATAGAAATTTGTATAAGAGAAAAAAACGAATTGCGGTTTTTATATTTTCCGGGATTTTCAGAAAGCAGTTTTTGCACAAAGGCATTATAAATATTCAGCCAGAATGCTTTTTTCTTTATGTCGCCTGATAATTCCTCCTGAAGAATTTTCTTATCAGCACCTGCAAGAATTTTAATGAAAGCATCACTGCTATCCTTTGTACGCACAGCATACAATAGCTGCTGCGAAACGTTTACATAATTTGTATCAGTGATCATCGCATTACTTTGTTTAAAACCAAATGTTAGAATCATTAAATAAAAAAAATGGGTTACTGCTATTACATTCTTCATAAAGATTTTATTGCCTGATAAAACAACCTGCTTAATTTTTCATCTGCTTTGCCTGCCGCTTTAATGATCTCTGCTATATTTACCGGCTTCAAATTATCAGGATCACATTCATCTGTGATAACAGAAACTGCTGCACATGGCAACTGCATGTGGTTGGCGGCAATAACTTCAGGCACGGTTGACATGCCAACCAAATCTGCTCCAATAATTTTCAGATAACGATATTCGGCTTTTGTTTCCAGGTTAGGGCCATTTACAGCCGCATATACACCTTCTTTTAAATCAATATTTAATTCACTTGCCTTTTGTTGCAACAGGCTTTTTAAATTTGGATCGTAAGGTTCGCTCATATCAGGAAAGCGTGAGCCTAATTCATCAAAATTTTTTCCTGTCAGAGGATTACCAAATTGCAAATTGATATGATCATCAATCAAAACAAGATCTCCTTTCTTAAAATTAAGATTAATACCACCTGCTGCATTGGAAAGAAAAAGTTTTTGCACACCGAGTAATTTCATTACCCGTATTGGAAAAACAATCTGTTGCATGGAATAGCCTTCATAGGCATGAAGACGTCCCTGCATTACAAGAATATTTTTGTCAGCCATCGTTCCGTATATCAAATTTCCTTTATGAAATTCTACTGTTGATACAGGAAAGCCAGGTATATCTGTATATGTAATAGTTTGTTTTACATCAATGTAATTCAATAGTTGGTGTAAACCTGTACCTAATACAATACCAATAGATGGTGTATGAATACCTGCCCCAATTAAAAAATCTTTTACTTTATTTAATTGCTCCATATTGATTTGTTTAGCAACATCCTCCTCCATCATAGAAAAAAGTACTTTTCGAAATAAAAATGTCATTACGATGCAATGCTTCAAGTGCTCCCCCCGTTTTATCACAAACAGCCAAAGGCTGATTAGGAAATAACAAATGCCCTTTGCCATCATCAAAATAATCTTCCACACCATAATAAATGGCGGCTTTTCCGGTAAACACACAAGGCCCATCGGCTGGCATTGGATCTTTAATGGCACACACTTCTACACTTTCAATAAATATCATTTCATCAGTACCATACTTCATAGTATCCAAAATTCTATAGGGGCGTTTTGCTCTTATCTCCACTGTTCCAAAACCAACGTCTGTTATCATTTTAATATAATCTTTTAATGGCAAAGAACCGCTTAAACAAAGTGCTCTTAAATGTTCGTCTTCTCTTAAATTCTCCGGAATTTTTTGTTCACAGGTAGGATCAGATAAGACTAATCTTCCGTGAGGCTTCAGCACACGATACATTTCCTCCAAGGCTTTCTTTAAATCATCTTGTTTGAATATATTGAATAAACAGTTTTGTGCAGCAATATCAATGCTATTATCTTCAATGGGCAAATGCAAAGCATCGCCTTTTACCAGCTTTACAAATTCAGAACGGAACCATGGGTTTTGTTTTTCCGCTTCTACAATATTTTCTTTGCAAGCCTTCAGCATTTCATCAATTATATCCACACCTGTTATTCCATCAATTTGCCTGCTGAAGTAAGCAAACTGAAGTAATTCCATTCCGCCTCCTACACCTACATATAACACTTTCGGATTATTCACAAGATCCCTGGGATTGACCGTGCTTCCACAGCCATAATTCATTTCCAACATTTTTTTTGGAACGCTTAATCCGGGTAATTGCCAAACAGGAGTTGTAGTACAACACAACCCTACCTGCGGATTTTCAGCTGCTTCTTTATAAACGTTCCTGGTTATTTCTAAATACGACATAATTTTATTTTATGCTAAAGCGCCACCACAGCTTGAACCTGAACCGGCAGTACATCCGTAACAATGTTGTCCTACAATAATTTTTCTGCTGTTAAGCCCTCCTATGTTGAAATGCGCAATGTGTTTTGATGCAATATGAACTTTTAATTCAAGCATCTGGTTAAAATCACAATCATATAAATAACCATCCCATCCAACAGAAATAGTGTTTCTGCACATTACATTTTCGGCGGCAACAGGATTGTATGCATTTACCAGCTTTTCCATATAGGTTTCATAATTACCACTCGTCAATAAATAATCAAGATAGCGGCCAATAGGCATATTTGTAATGGTGTATAAATTATTGAACGCAATACTATAATGGAGCTTCAATGCTTCTTTATATTCCTTTTCTAAAGATTGTTGTGAAGTTGGTAAAAATGCACCGGCAGGATTATAAACAAGATTTAAAATTAAGCCAGTATTTTCTTTTCCATAGCCAACTTCATTCAGCATTTGAAGTGCTTTGATGCTTTGTTCAAATACGCCACTTCCACGCTGCCCGTCGGTTCTATCCTGCGTATAAAAAGGCAAGGAAGAAACTACTTCTATCTTGTGCAGTTTGTAAAACTCCGGAAGGTCATGGTATTTTTTATTGGCAAGAATAATGGTCAGGTTGCATCGAACAATAATATGCCGGTCAAGTTTTTTAATTTCTTCAACAAACCATCTGAAGTTTGGGTTCATTTCCGGCGCTCCACCTGTAAGATCAACTATTTTTAGTTGGGGATTATTTTTAAAAACTTCAATGCATTGCTGCATCGTTTCTTTGGTCATGATCTCTTCACGATCAGGGCCTGCATCTACATGACAGTGTCTGCATGTTTGATTGCACATCTTACCAATGTTTACCTGGAAGATCTCTATTTGAG
>JAYVZR010000373.1:0-10086 GCA_043783135.1 Ferruginibacter sp.
GTTTTAGCTGCATGTTTTCATCTACCTCTATAAGGGTATTATACAATTGATGAATGGCCCACATTATTGATTGATTTTTTGCAAATGCCGGGTCTAATGAAGCAATGCCTGAGAGCTCGTTGTAATGAAATATTTTTTTATTGGGGTATTGGTGCGACGTGCAGGAAGCTATGATAATGGATAATAATATAATGGATAATGAAAATTTCTTTAAAGCCATGGGTTTATAAAATTCTGCATAAATTTATGGAATGAAACTGAGAAACAACCTGCTATTATTTGCAATTATCGCTGGCTTTGGTATAAGTAAAACTGAAGCACAATACTTAAATAAAAAAATAATATTTACACATGCAGATACTTTGCGTGGAAGCAATGGCCCGGGAAGAGATTGGTGGGATGTATTAAAATACAACCTGCATGTTAAATTTAATATTGCAGATAGTACAATTAGTGGCTCAAATATTATTTATTTTAAAGCAATTAAAGAGGGCAGTCTCTTGCAGATAGATTTACAAGAACCATTAACAATTGACAGCTTTAGATTTTCCGCATTGCCCCATTACACAAAGGGAAGAAACTGGGTTCATACAGAAAAAGATATGCCCGAAAAAGTTGGAAATGCATATTTTTTCAATTTGCCAACTCAGGATAATTATAGGGATATCGATTATGAAATTGAAATCTTTTACCACGGCAAACCAATAATAGCCAAACGCCCGCCATGGGATGGTGGCCTTATCTGGAAAAAAGATAAAAGTAATAGCCCATGGGTAAGTATAGCCTGCCAGGGACTGGGTGCAAGTGTTTGGTATCCCTGCAAAGACATACAAAGCGATGAACCTGAAAGTGCAGAAATGCATATCACCTGCCCGGATACATTAGTATGTGTTAGCAATGGCCGCCTTCATGGCAAAACTATAAATGGTGATGGAACTGCCACTTATGACTGGGTCGTGGTGAACCCGATCAATAATTACTGCCTCATTCCCTACATTGGCAAATATGTACATTTTGGTGAAATATTTAAAGGCGAAAAAGGCGATCTGACGATGGATTACTGGGTACTGGATTCAAACCTTGAAAAAGCAAAAATACAATTTAAAGATGCCACCCGTATGATGAAGGCTTTTGAATATTGGTTTGGCCCCTACCCTTTTTATGAAGATGGCTATAAACTGGTGGATGCGCCACATTTGGGTATGGAACATCAAAGTGCGACTGCTTATGGCAATGGCTACCTGAATGGTTACCACGGAAAAGATTTGAGTGGCAGTGGCTGGGGAATGAAATGGGATTTTATAATTGTACATGAAAGTGGCCATGAATGGTTCGCCAATAATATTACTACCAAAGATATTGCGGATATGTGGGTGCATGAAGGTTTTACCAATTACAGCGAAACCCTTTTTACTGAATATTATTATGGCAAAGAAGCAGCAATTGCTTATGTAGTGGGTATAAGAAAAAATATTGTAAATGATATCCCCATTATTGGTGTTTATGGTGTAAATAAAGAAGGTAGCAGCGATATGTATTACAAAGCCGGTAATATGCTGCACACCATTCGCCAGGTTATTAATAATGATGAGTTATTTAGAAAAATTTTAAGGGGACTGAATAAAACGTTTTATCATCAGACAGTAACAACAAAACAAATTGAAGACTATATCAGTAAGCAATCGCACATAAACTTTAGTAAAGTATTTGACCAGTATTTAAGAACTATACAAATACCTACTCTTGAATATAAACAGGATGGATATAAACTACAATACCGCTATACCACCTGCATTAAGGGTTTCAGGTTACCACTTAAAATTAATTTTAAAGGCGAAAGATGGATAAAGCCTGCTGAAAACTGGCAAACATTAAATATATATCCTGAAAGCAGTGCGGAGTTTTCAGTTGATTCAAATTTTTATATCAATACAAAAAAGGTAGATTAATTTAGCGCCAAATAAATTTATGAGTCAGATAAGGAGGCAAAGTATTATTTCGTCGTTGATGGTTTACTTTGGCTTTTCGCTTGGCTTTTTAAATACATATCTTTTTACAAGAGATGGCGGTTTTACTAAAGAGCAATATGGCTTAACCGGAATTTTCATTGCCATTGCAACTTTAATATACTCTTTTGCCAACCTGGGTATGCCTTCTTATATCTATAAGTTTTATCCTTATTACAACGATAATCTGGATAAAAAAAGAAATGATATTCTTACCTGGGCACTATTATTTTCTTTAGTAGGCTTTTGTTTTGTTGCTATCAGCGGTATCTATTTTAAAGATGTTATCATCAGGAAATTTGGAAAAAATTCTCCTGAATTAGTACAATACTATTATTGGATATTTCCCTTTGGCCTTGGCCTTACATTCTATTCTATTTTGGAAAGTTATGCGTGGCAGTTAAAAAAATCTGTACTCACCAATTTCTTACGGGAGGTACAGTTTCGCCTGTTCACTACCATACTGATTGTGCTAACCTTTGCGGGCTTGCTTACAAAGTTTGATATGTTCATTAAGGTGTACTCTTTTACCTACCTGGCCATTGCGTTGATATTACTTATTTATCTTTTAGCAAAAGGATACATTCACTTTACATTTACGGTAAGCATCGTTTCAAAAAAATTCTATAAAAAAATACTTGCACTTATCTCTTTTGTTTATGGCGGCACATTGGTATATGCAATCGCTCTTGTGTTTGATTCAATTGTAATTGCATCTGTATTACCAAACGGGCTTGCTGAAGTGGCTGTTTATACATTGGCACAAAATATTGCCAGCCTGATACAGGCGCCACAGCGTGGCATAATTTCTTCATCGCTTGCTGCTTTATCGCAGGCATGGAAAGATAAAGACATGGCGAGAATTGCACGAATCTATAAACAATCATCTATTAACCAACTGATTTTTGCAGTAGTTATTTTCTCTCTTATATGGCTAAACTTTTCTGATGGTGTTTTCACTTTTCACATGCAAAAAGGTTACATTGATGCAAGGTGGGTTTTTTTCTTTATTGGGTTAATGAGAATTATAGATATGGGAACAGGTGTTAACAGCCAGATTATTGGTACATCTACCAAATGGAAATTTGAATTTTTTACCGGCATTATTTTACTGTTGGTAACATTGCCCCTTAATTATATCTTAACCAAATATTATTACGGTGTGATTGGACCAGCCATTGCTAACCTTTTTGCTTTTACAGTCTATAATATAATACGGTGCTGGTTCTTGAAAAAACGCTTTAACCTGCAGCCTTTTACCAAACAAACGCTTTACACCATTTTGCTTGGCGTATTTTGCTATTTTACCTGCTATTTTTTATTCAGCAACCTTCATGGTTTTGTTGGTATGTTTACCAGAAGTATTTGTTTTATTATTTTATTTGCAGCAGGTACACTGACATTAAAATTATCAGCAGATGTGCTGCCCCTTTGGAATACTTTCTTGAAAAAGGCAGGAATTAAAAAAGGAGAATAATAATTCTCCCTAAATAAATTAATTAACTTTTTTTTCGGTCTAAGGTTTACAAATTCTTCCGCCACCAATAAACTTCCTGCTATAATAATCATCTTTTAAACTGCTGATTGTTACGCCATATTTTACGCTGCTATGAACAAAATAATTATCCCCTAAATAAACACCCACATGGCTTACGCCACCTCTTGTATTAAAAAAAACAAGGTCACCTTCAACTAAATTTTCAACAGGTAATTTTTCAGCCATATTGTATTGTTCTGTTGCAGTGCGAGGCACTTCAATGCCATACACAGATTCTAATACTTTTCCGGTAAAAGAACTGCAATCAATACCTTTTTTAGTAGAACCACCATAGCGGTAACGGGTTGCCCACCATTCGTCAATAAAATTATATAAAGAAGTATTAATAATGGTTTCAACTTCCCTGTCCATTATCAAAGCATATTTAAATTGAATGGGTGAACACTTTTCTATGTCCGGTGCATTATTGTTTTTTGAAGGTTTATTAACAGCAGCAACTGTATTTTTTTCTACAGAATTGTCAGCAGAAAAATTGCTTCCGGTATTACCAGGAGTAATTTCAATATCCTCAATAAATTTTAAAGAATTTTTTGATGTACTGCTGTTAGCAACATTTTCCAGGTTAACACTGGTCTGTGCTTTAGCTGTAGATGGTTTCACTAAAAAAACGCCAATGGTAACTGCAATAAAAAATAAGTTTTTCATACGTAAACTTTAAATGTCTTACACGTATGCACGACCTAATCTTATGTTATTTAATCTTCTTTTGCTTCTTTAAAACCATTGCTTATCTTTTCCTTGCTATAAATCCTGTCCTACACACAATTAATAAAATAAATTTTCTTAATGTGGGTGCAAATATAGAGCCTAAA
The DNA here is from genome assembly GCA_043783135.1 of Ferruginibacter sp. Taxonomy (GTDB): domain Bacteria; phylum Bacteroidota; class Bacteroidia; order Chitinophagales; family Chitinophagaceae; genus Ferruginibacter. The sequence goes on from JAYVZR010000373.1 coordinate 4,377, forward strand.
CCCTCAAAATGCAACCTTTACAACCAATGCCCTCATTATCAAAACATTGACTTGTGGAAAAACGCATTAGTAAAGCATTTTATTGTGAACGATATTTGTAAATAAAAATTTCTGGCGAGTTTTGAATTAGTGCCAACTTTGAGATTCAAAATAATTAGGTATTGCAATAAAATAATAATTTGTAAATCATTTTAATTTAAAAAGTTCCTTTAGGGATTTAGAGTATGCAGTTTTCTCATCTTCATGTACACACACAGTTTTCTTTATTAGATGGAGCAGCTTCCATCAAAAATTTATATAAAAAAGCCATCGCCAATAAAATGCCTGCACTGGCCATAAGCGATCATGGCAATATGTTTGGGGCATTTGAATTTGTAAAGGAGGCTTATAATTATAAAAATGAAGATGGTACTTTAAAAGTAAAACCAATTGTTGGGTGCGAATTTTATATTACCACTGACCGTACAAGAAAAACATTTAGTAAAGAAGAAAAAGACCCCCGTCATCACCAGATTCTGTTGGCAAAAAATGATACCGGCTATAAAAATTTAGTAAAGCTTACATCTCTTGGTTATATAGAAGGGATGTACTCTAAATATCCACGGATAGATAAACAACTCATCCATAAATATCACAAAGGATTAATTGCCACTACCTGTTGCCTTGGCGCTTTGGTGCCACAAACCATCTTAAAAAAAGGAGAAGCGGAAGGCGAAAACGAGTTTAAATGGTGGCTGAATATTTTTCAGGACGATTATTATGTGGAGCTGCAACGGCATGGTATACCCGACCAGGATAAGGTAAACCTTGTACTTTTAAAATTTGCAAAAAAATACAACGTAAAAGTTATTGCCAGCAACGATTCGCATTATGTAGATCAAAATGATTTTAATGCACATGATATTTTACTTTGTATCAATACCGGCGAAAAACAGTCTACCCCTGCCCTGCGTGAATTTAGTGATGATGATGTAATGACAAAAAACAAACGCTTTGCATTTCCGAACGACCAGTTTTATTTAAAAACAGGTGAAGAAATGTCAAAAGTGTTTGACGATATTCCGGAAGCAATTGATAATACCAATGAGATTGTCAGCAAGGTTAATTTACTGGATTTAAAAAGGGAAATATTATTGCCTTTTTTTGAAGTACCTGCGAATTTTAAAACACAGGATGAATACCTGGAACATTTAACATGGAGCGGTGCTAAAGAGCGGTATAAAATAATTACTCCCGAAACTGAAGAAAGATTACAGTTTGAACTGGGCATTATAAAAAAAATGGGTTTTGCCGGATACTTTCTAATTGTAAGTGATTTTATAAAGGCTGGCAGGGATATGGGTGTTTTTATTGGCCCGGGCCGTGGATCTGCAGCAGGCAGCGCTGTAGCTTATTGTATTGGTATCACCAACATTGACCCTATCAAATACAACCTGCTTTTTGAAAGGTTCTTAAATCCGGAGCGTAAATCCATGCCGGATATTGATACAGATTTTGATGATGAAGGAAGACAGAAAGTATTGAATTATGTAGTAGAGAAATACGGTAAAAACCAGGTAGCACAAATCATTACCTATGGTACAATGGCGGCCAAATCAAGTATTGCCGATGTGGCCAGGGTAATGGATTTACCAATAGCAGAAAGCAGGGCCATTTCAAAACTGGTGCCAGAGCGCCCGGGTATAAATTTAAAGCGTTTGCTGCATGCTCCTTTTACAATTAAAGAGTCAAAAAATGGCGAAAAATCTTTAGAAGAAAAAGAACAGTTACAGGGAGAGGATATTGAGAACGTAAAAAAATTACGTGACCTATATGCTGGTGATACTTTGCAAAGTAAGATATTACATGAAGCTGAAATTCTGGAAGGATCTGTAAGAAATACCGGTATCCATGCATCGGCCATCATCATTGCTCCAAAAGATTTGACCGATTTATTACCTGTAGCCACTTCAAAAGAATCTGAACTTTGGCTAACGCAAATTGAAGGCGGTTCTATTGAAGAAGCGGGTGTTATAAAAATGGATTTTCTGGGATTAAAAACGCTTAGCATTTTAAAAACTGCCCTTTCCCTTATAAAACAAAACCACGATATTGCTATTGAAATAGATGCCATACCATTAGATGATGAAAAAGCTTATAGGCTTTACCAGCAGGGCGATACAAACGGAACTTTTCAATTTGAAAGCCCGGGTATGCAAAAGCATTTGCGTGAATTAAAGCCCGATAAGTTTGATGACCTTATTGCCATGAATGCCCTGTACCGCCCCGGCCCAATGGCTTATATTCCGGAATATATCGATCGTAAACATGGCAAAAAGCAGGTTGAATACGATTTGCCCGATATGGAAGAATACCTTAAGGAAACTTATGGCATTACAGTTTACCAGGAACAGGTAATGTTGCTGTCGCAAAAGCTGGCAGGGTTTAGTAAAGGAGATGCGGATGTATTGCGTAAGGCAATGGGTAAAAAACAAATAACGGTACTAAATAAAATGAAAGTGCAGTTTGTTGACGGAGCAACATCAAAAGGCCATCCAAAAGATAAACTGGAGAAAATATGGACAGACTGGGAGGCATTTGCGCAATACGCATTTAATAAATCTCACTCTACCTGTTATGCTTTTGTAGCATATCAAACTGCTTATTTAAAAGCACATTATCCCAGTGAATATATGGCTGCCGTATTAAACCATGCAGGCAGTATCGATAAGATCACTTTTTTTATGGAAGAATGTAAACGCATGGGTTTAAAAGTACTGGGTCCTGATATAAATGAATCGCAGAATGGGTTTGCAGTAAATACGAAAGGCGAAATAAGATTTGGTTTCAGTGGGTTGAAAGGCGTTGGCGAAAATGCTATTGAACATATTATTGCCGAAAGAACAAAGCATGGGTTTTACACTTCCATTTACGATCTTGCTAAACGTGTAAACCCAAGAGCTGCCAATAAAAAATCTTTAGAGAGCCTTGTGTATTCCGGTGCATTTGATTGCTTTAAAGACATCACCAGAGCCCAATATTTTTACCAGGCTCCCGGCGATGTTCAGGGGTTGGAAAAAATAATAAAATTTGGAAATATTTACCAGTCGCAAAGTGCCGGTTCAAGCAATACTTTATTTGGCGATTTACAAATGCCGGATATTGTGCCTCCCAAATTATCGCCTTGCGAACCATGGCCGTTGGCTGTACAGTTAGATTATGAAAAAGAGGTTACCGGTATGTATATGAGTGGCCATCCCCTGGATAATTTTAAGTTTGAAATGCAGCATTATAATATTACACCACTGGCAGATTATAATGAATTTAAATTGGCCGTAAATACCCATGCTAACCCCGCCAGGCAATTTCGTGTAGCCGGGTTGGTGGTTGATACGCAGCACAGGGTTACAAAAACCGGCAAAAACTTTGGTATTCTTACTATTGAAGATTATAGTGGTAAAAGCGAATTTATGTTGTGGAGCGAAGACTATGTGAAGTATACGGCCTATCTCGAGAAAGGCTTGATTTTACTGGTTGAAGGTGGTTTTAAAACCAGGTATAATAGTGACCAGTACGAGTTTAAATTAGGAAAAATCCATTTGCTGGAAACGGTAAAACCTGTTTTAACAAAACAGGTTGTTTTAGAGGTTGAACCACAATTTATCAATAAAAACTTTATCAATTTTATTGAAACTAATGTAAAAACAAATCCCGGAAAGGCATCCTTAAAATTTAACATTGTAGATGTAAGGAATAATTTTAAAGTGGGAATGTACAGTTTGGACAAGGGTTTTACTATGAATGACGATATGGTTGTTTTTTTACAGGATAATCCGGATGTAGAAGTGAGTGTGCTTACGGGTTAGAGGTGATTTTTTTAGATATTGGGGTGTCTTTGTGGCAATAAAATAATATGAACACTGCCAAATAGATTGTGAATATGTCATTACAACACATTTAAATATTTGGATGTAAATTTGTCTTTTCTAATAACAATAATCAAAAAATATATAATTATGGCACACGAATTCACAGACGCAAACTTTCAATCAGAAGTTTTAGATTCAGATAAATTATCAGTAATAGATTTTTGGGCAGAATGGTGCGGTCCATGCCGTGCAATAGGTCCGGTAATTGAAGAATTATCAAAAGAATACGATGGTAAAGTAAATGTGGGTAAAGTAAATGTAGACCACAATCCGCAGATATCTATGAACTATGGTATTACAAGTATTCCTGCAATTCTTTTTGTAAAAGGCGGACAAGTTGTTGATAAATTGGTTGGTGCTCAACCAAAGGCTAATTTTATTAAAAAGATAGATCAGCATAAATAATTTCCCTATCAAAATATACAATCGGCCCTGCCGATTAATAACAAAAAATCTTCTGTAATTACGGAAGATTTTTTGTTATTAATGAATAATTTTTTCAAGAGCTTTCTGATCACTTTTGTATTTAAACACTAAAGGGAAAATAATAGCAAGTACTAATGCATAAATTGCGAATGTAAACCAGATATACGGCCAATTCTTGACGCCAGAACATGCACCTTCAATATTAGTAGTAAAATGATCAACTACTTTTCCTGCGGCCCATCCACCAATCATTGCACCAAGGCCATTTGTCATCAGCATAAACAAACCTTGAGCGCTTGCCCTGATAGTTTTGTCTGCTTCTTTCTCAACAAATAAGGAACCGGAAATATTGAAAAAGTCAAAAGCCATTCCATAAACAATCATTGATAAAATTAAAAACACCAACCCTTCGGCGGGGTTTCCAATTCCAAATAACCCAAATCTTAATGCCCATGCAATCATGCTCATCAACATTACTTTTTTGATTCCAAATCTTTTCAGAAAAAATGGGATTGTAAGAATAAATAGGGTTTCGGATATTTGTGACAAAGAGATCAGTAAACTAGGATGATCGACTGCAAACGTTCCTTTATATGTGGTACTAAAGTCATTCAAAAATGGCTGACCAAAAGCATTAGTAATTTGTAATGCTGCACCAAGCATCATCGCAAAGAAAAAGAATATGATCATTTTTGGCTGCTTAAATAAAACAAATGCATTGACACCAAACATTTCCACAAATGAAGAACCCTTTGTAGCCTTAGCGGGTTTACAAGCGGGCATTGATAATGAATATAGTCCCATTACAACTGCAGCTACTGCTGCAAATAAAAATTGATTGGAACTTTTTGTCCAGCCAAGCAAATCAACACCCCACATAGCAACAATAAATCCAACAGTTCCCCAAACCCTAATGGGAGGGAATACTTTTTGAACATCCATATTATTTTGGGTTAAAATATTATAGGAAACAGTATTATTCAATGCAATCGTCGGCATGAATAAATAACTATTTATTAGGATGACGGTATAAAGTAAATCCACATTTGTAACTGTACTTGCCCAGAATAAGGCTGCAGCACCTATTAAGTGACAAACACCTAATACTTTTTCAGCATTTACAAACCTATCAGCAAGTATTCCAACTAATGTCGGCATAAACAATGAAGCAATTCCCATTGTGCCATAGGTAGCACCAACCAACCCTCCCCTTTCACAAAGATCACCTGGAAAGGTAAACATATATCCACCTAAAGAAATCAACCAGGACCCCCAGATAAAAAACTGAAAAAAATTCATCACAATAAGTCGGAGCTTAACACTCATACAATATTTTATTATTAAAATAAATAATTTTTGTTTCCAGTATTTATAAA
>JAYVZR010000374.1:0-10083 GCA_043783135.1 Ferruginibacter sp.
GGTGAGAAGCCCAAAAAAACCGCACCTTATGGCTCATTAAATGAATAAGGTAATAGGATATATCACAGATAAACAGCAGCATTACCCAGTAATACCAGCCTTGCCCAATATTGAAAATGCTGTATTGATGTATAAAAGCTAATACTCCTAAGAAAAATGTTTTTGTTGATAAAATAATAATGGCGCTTATTACTCCCAGTATCAGGGAAATGCTGAAATCTTTTTTTTCATAAAGATCCATGTCGTATACATAACTGGCAATTGATTCTGCCGCTATTAACGAGATAAGGATTATTGCCTGGATGGTTGATAGTGTATTCATTGTTTGTGGATTTACATTTAAAAAATTGTTGAAGTTTTCTTTACAGATTTTCTAATTAATAATTAACTGTATTGTGCTTTGTACCCGGGGAGAAATTGATATTTTGGATATGGCGATCTAAAGAAGCAGTATTTGCAAACAAGTTTATAGCAAGCAATTCCTTATCGGTTATGTTGCAAATAATCGCCGGAAATGATTACGGTAAAGCAGGAGATGCAAATAATAGATTGCTTACTTGCAGATTTTACTAAACTTATTATTGACAGAAAATTGTGCAAGTAAATAATGACAAGTGGGCTTATAATAGAGTTTATATTAGAAATAAGCATCAGCAAAAAGGGTAGTCCATTCAGGACAATGGCCTTGAGGAGGGCTACGTTAGTAGAAAATTTTAAAACAAATTAATTTCTGAAGTTATCTGATTTAACTTTAAGCGTATCTTCTGAATAATAATCTCTGTAATCGTTCTGCATGGCCAATCCCTCATCAAACCATCGCGGAATGATAAACATCATTTTATAAAAACTAAACGCTAATATAATTCAGCATGAGAAATTTCATGGGCTATAATATCCATATCTATACCTTCCTTACTTATCACAATATAAGGCTCCAGTTTATATTGCGTGGTAGCCGGATCTAAACGTGCATTGCCGTAATTTTTAAAATCCTGATCATTGTCACAGTAAATAAATTTAGGGTTGCCGTATTTTTGTCCCCAAAAACCAGCCACTCGTAAAGAGGCCTTTTCAATGATTAGTTTAACAGTATCAATTTTAGCTGCCGGTGTATTGGCATTAAAATATAATCTTCCGTCTTTTTTAAAATTTGAATAGTCAATTAAAATACATTTGGATTCTTCAGGAAAAATAAAAAAGTGTGCAAAAGCAGCTATTGGAATAAGTATACAAAAAATCAAAAAACTGCGAAGGATAATTTTTTTAAAATTTGGCATATAATACAATTATTAAATTAAGGGCTGCACCTTATCATTAACTTAAACTACTAATTTACTAAATATCCGGTTAAATAAAAAAGCAAATTACTCTTTATCGTATCTTCAAAAAAATAACTATTATGATACTTCCATCATTTCCATTTCAATTAACAGATTGGACTTCTGTAAAAAAAGAAGAACACAAAGGCATTACAGGAACAGCATACTGGCAGGTAATGATGATGAATGAAACCAGGATAAGGATAGTAGAATATTCGGCAGGTTATGTTGCAGACCATTGGTGCAATAAGGGCCATATTATTTATTGTATTGAAGGCCAGATGGAAACAGAACTGGCAGATGGAAGAAAATTTACGCTAACCAAGGGAACGAGCTACCAGTTAGGTGATAACAATGAAGCACACCGAACTTCTACAAAAGATGGCTGCAGGTTATTTATAGTAGATTAATTTATAGCTTTACCTATACTGCAAAAGAGGTTCCGCAACCGCAGGTCGTACTTGCATTTGGGTTTTTAAATGTAAACCCCCTGGAGTTTAAGCCTCCCTGCCAGTCCACTTCCATACCCATTAAATAAATACCATGCGATTTTTCCATGATACAGGGGATTCCCCCTATTTCAAAATTTCCATCCTTTTCTGTAGGTGTATCAAAACCCAATATATACGTCATGCCGCTGCAACCACCGCCTTTTACACCTACCCTTAGTAACTGTGTAGTGTCAAATCCATCCAAATTCATCAGCCGTTTAATTTCTGCAATGGCGCTGGTGGTGAAACTTACCGGTACGGCTATATCTAAAGTTGCTTGCATGTATTTTAAATTTATACAAAGGTAAAGCTTTTTGAAAAAAGGGAATAAACAGGGCTTTTCGAAAGCAGGAAATATTTGCTAGCCGTTTGCCTTACATTTGTAAAAAAGAACGCATGATTTTATTAGAGATTACTATGCAGGATATGCAAACCATCCTGATTATTTTTGGCATTGTACTGGTGCTGATATTAGGTGTTATGGCGTATTTGATGACCGAATTTAAAAGCCTTAAAACAACGGTTGATCTTAAACGCCCTCTAGCAGCAGACAATAGCCTTTTACGCCTGCAGGCCTATGAAAGGCTTACGCTACTTACTGACAGGATAGCTTTAAAAAACCTGATAACAAGAATGCACGATACGCAATTTACCGCAAAGGAATTGGCCGCAGGTTTAATTGAAACAATACGTACTGAGTATGAGCATAATATTATCCAGCAAAATTATGTTAACCCAGAAGTGTGGAAAGCGGTAACCAATTTAAAAGATCAGAATATTTATATCATTAACGAGCTTACGGCCACCTTGCCGCCACAGGCCACCGCATTGGATTGCAGCCGCACCATTCTTCAATATACTACTGCCGATAATGCCGAATTGAGCGGCATTGTTTTAAATGCCATACAATATGAGGTCAAAAAACTGATTTAATAAAATACTTTTTGTGCTATTAGCGGGTACTTCTTTAAAGACTGTATATGCCAACTGAAAAAAAAATATTTACAGATTCGGGAATTGAGGTTAAAGAATTGTACCAGTCAACCGATATAAAACCTGCCGTTGAAATGCCGGCAGAATTTCCGTTTACAAGAGGTGTGCAACCCGATATGTACAGGGGCAAATTATGGACGATGCGGCAATACGCCGGCTTTAGCACCGCCGAAGAAAGTAACAAACGGTACCATTATTTATTATCGCAGGGTGTTAGCGGACTTAGCGTAGCTTTTGATTTGCCTACACAAATTGGTTACGACAGCGATCATGAACTCGCAGATGGCGAAGTAGGAAAAGTTGGCGTAGCCATTGATTCGCTGGAAGATATGGAAACACTTTTTAATGGTATTAAAGTGGGAGATATTACTACCTCAATGACCATCAACGCTACCGGTTTTATTTTACTGGCTTTGTATGTTGCACTGGCAAAAAAACAAGGTGCTGACCTGCAAAAAATTTCTGGCACCATACAAAATGATATCCTTAAAGAATATGCGGCAAGAGGTACATACATTTATCCACCCAAGGCTTCTATGCGTATCATCACAGATATTTTTGAGTGGTGTACCAAAGAGCTTCCCAAATGGAATACCATTTCTATTTCGGGTTACCATATAAGGGAAGCAGGCAGTACTGCCGTGCAGGAAATTGCTTTTACATTAAGTAACGGCAAAGCCTATGTGCAGGCTGCATTGCAAAAAGGTATGGACATTGATATTTTTGGCAAACGCCTCTCCTTCTTTTTTAATGCGCATAACAACCTGTTTGAAGAAATAGCCAAGTTCAGGGCAGCAAGAAGGATGTGGGCCGGTATTATGAAAGAACTTGGCGCATCCGACCCAAAGGCAATGATGCTGCGCTTTCATACACAAACTGGCGGCGCCACACTTACTGCACAACAACCTTTAAATAATGTTACAAGGGTAGCCATACAAACACTTGCAGCCGTATTGGGGGGTACGCAAAGCTTACATACTAACGGCTACGATGAGGCGCTGAGCCTGCCTACCGAACAGGCCGCCATGATTGCCTTGCGTACCCAGCAAATTGTAGCTTTTGAAAGCGGGGCACCAGACACGGTGGACCCTCTTGCAGGAAGTTATTTTATAGAAAGCCTGACCAATGAAGTAGAAGAAAGCGCAAAAAAACTGATTGAAAAAATAGACGCAATGGGTGGCAGCGTAACCGCTATTGAGCAGGGTTTTATGCAGGATGAAATTGCCCGCAGCGCCTACGAATACCAGCGGCAGATTGAAACGGGCGACAAAATAATTGTTGGTGTAAACAAATTTCAAACAGATGAAAAAAATACCACGCCCGGTTTTAAAATAGATGACAGCATAAGGGAAGTACAATGCAATAAATTGAAAATTTTAAAAGAAAAAAGAGATAACCAAAAAGTAAAACATTGCCTGCTTCAAATAAACCAGGCGGCAATAAATAATACCAACCTGATGCCGGTAGTTATTGAAGCTGTGGAAAATTATTGTACTCTCGGCGAAATTGCTGATGAACTTAGGAAAATTTTTGGCGAACATAAGTAGTTACAAAGAAACCGGATAATTTTATTTACCTAACTCCAGCACTACTGTTTTATAAGAACCCAGCTTAAAATCTTTTAAGGCTGTTTTAGTATCGGTAATAATATCTGTTGCCTGCGTAAAGCCATTTGTGCGTTCTGCATATTTACTAAAAGAAATTGTTTTATCTGTTTTAGAGGTATTCATCACCACCATTACAGTTTGTTTGTCAGTATACCTGAAGTATGTATACACGCCTTCTTCCGGTACATACTGCATCATCTTTCCATAGGTTAAAGCAGGTGATTTTTTTCTATAGTTTGCAAGCGTAAATACATGTACCCATATTTCATGATCTTTTACTGTTCTGCCGCTCAGCTCAAATTTATTTTGTTTATCACCCGGAAACCCTCCCGGAAAATCGAGCCTTACATAACCATCGGTGGGTGTTGTTAACCCGGTTGTCGCCAATTCATCGCCATAATATATTTGCGGAATACCCCTGCAGGTAAACAGCCAGCAAAGCGAAGATTTATATTTATTCATATCCTCACCTACAAAAGAATAAAACCTGTTTATATCATGATTGTCTAAAAATATCACATTACGCATCGGGTCTTTGTAAACAAAATCCTGAGCCAGGGTGGTATATAAATTATTTACGCCGCTGACATCTCCAAAATCTTTTGTCATAGCATCCTGTATGCCCCATAAGGTTTGAAAATCCGTAGGTGCCTGCAGGTTACTTTTAAAAGGAATATTGTAATTGTTTTGCACCAGATAACTTTGATTGGGAACACCATGTACCCAGGTTTCGCCAAATATACTGATCTGGGGGTATTCATCCATCAATGCTTTATTACAATTGTTCATAAACTCCAGGTCGTTGTAAGCATAGGTATCAATGCGCCACCCGTCTATTCCAAACTCCTCTACACTCCAGATGGCATGTTGAATTAAAAAACTGGCAACGAAGGGATTCCCTTCATTAAGGTCGGGCATTTGTTTGGTAAACCATCCATCAGCCATTTTCTTTTTGTCTATTGCAGATGCATAAGGATCAAATACAGCCTGGTCTTTATAAGTTGTATTTGTATAATCAGGCCATTGATGTACCCAATCTTTCATTGGCATATCCTGTATAGTAAAATGGTAAAGGCCAACATGATTATACACCGCATCCTGGATAATTTTTATCCCTTTATTATGTGCTGCATCAACAAGCTCTTGATAAGCTTTATTTCCGCCCAGCCTGGCATCAATTTTATAATGATTTGTAAAAGCGTAACCATGTTCGGTACGATCGGGCATATCATTTTCTAAAACAGGGTTGAGCCATAAAGCTGTTACTCCTAAATTTTGCAGATAATCCAGGTGGTTGATAATGCCTTTTAAATCGCCGCCATGCCGGTTAAAAACAGTATCACGGTTTAGTGACTGGTCCTTCATACCCGATACACGGTCGTTGGAAGTATCGCCATTGCTAAACCTGTCAGGCATAATCAGGTATATAAAATCACTTGAGTTTACACCCTGTGCAAAATCATCGCCCCTGTCTGCCCGTTTTGTTTTTATTTCAAAATCAATTGTAAGAGGATTATTTTCTTTGATGATTTTTATTTTTGCTATTCCCGGTTTGGCTGTTGCTGATATTACAATATCAAGAAAAACATAATTAGGGTTTTCTACTTTATTTACTTTTGTTAATGTTATACCCGGATAAGCAATACTAAAATCGCCTTTAGCAATTGCATCACCATGTATCATTAGCTGTAGTTTGTTCAACTTCATACCGGCCCACCAGTTAGCAGGATAGCATTGATAATTGTTTTGCTGTGCAAATGTTGCAATAGTAAAAAATGCAAAAAAAGAAACTATCAATAATTTTTTCATAAGGTTCATTTTATTTTTATACGGAGTGTTAACAAAGCAGCAACAATCATCAGGCATCCACCGAGAACAAGCGTATAGATGGCGTTGCCATGAAATAAGTGTTTTGTAAAAAAGCCTAACAACGTAGCTGCAAGAATTTGGGGTATTACAATAAAGAAATTAAATATGCCCATGTAAACACCCATCTTATTAGAAGGTAAGGAGGCCGTTAACATAGAATAAGGCATAGACAAAATACTTGACCATGCAAGGCCGATGCCAGCCATACTAATAATAAGCAGGTACTTATCTTTAAATACAAAAAAAGAAATTAACCCAATTCCGCCTGCCACCAAACAAATTAAATGTGTCATGGGCCGGCTGGTTTTCTTTGCCAATACCGGCAATAAAAATGCAAAAAAAGCAGCAAAACCATTATAAAAACCAAACAGTACTCCAACCCAATTTCCAATTTCATTGTAAGCAGAGGATGAGGTATCTGTAGTATTGGAAATATTTTGTGCTAATGCAGGTGTAGCATAAATCCACATGGAGAATAATGCAAACCACGTAAAAAACTGAACAACGGCCAGTTGCTTCATTGTGTCGGGCATTTTGTACAGATCATTTACTACTTCTACCAGGCCATTCTTTTTATTATTTCTCCAAAAAAATCCGGCAAGCAATTGTATTAAACCAAAACCCGCCACACCAAGGGTTAATACATACAACTCTTTTTCAAGCGGCATTTCTTTATGCGAACCGTTGTAATAAAAAAGCAGGAGGCTTAATATTGATCCTGTAATTAACCATATAAAACCTTTATTGTAAAATGATTTTACCGGTGTGGATATTATTGAATGGTCTATTTGTTGCGCTTCGACAGATTCAAAACTTTTAAGTTCTGCCGGTGAATATTCCTTGGTAGAAAAAACGGTATATGCAACAGACAAAAAGAATACTGCGGCGCCGATATAAAATGAAATTTTTACTGAATCGGGTATTACGCCGGCAGCAGCTTCATTGGCAACGCCAAACTTTGTTAACACAAATGGCAATATAGATGAAACTACTGCACCAATACCAATAAAAAAACTTTGCATGGCAAAGCCTGCAGTTCTTTGCTCATCAGGCAGCATATCGCCAACAAAGGCCCTGAAGGGTTCCATTGAAATATTGATAGATGCATCTAATAACCAAAGCATAATAGCTGCCATCCACAAGGCCCATACATTTGGGAAAAAAACCAGGGCAAGGGAAGCCAGTATGGCTCCAATTAAAAAGAACGGCCTTCTTCGCCCCCATCGTGGAGACCATGTTTTATCACTCAGGTGACCTATAACCGGTTGCATAATTAAACCAGTTAATGGAGCCGCTATCCATAAGATGGGTATATCATCAATTTTTGCACCGAGCGATTGAAATATACGGCTGACATTTGCATTCTGCAAGCCAAAGCCAAATTGTATACCCAAAAAACCCACACTCATATTGATGATTTGTGGTAAACTTAATATTGGCTTTTTTACAGTAATTAATTGAGACATTGCAATCGTTTAAAATATAAACTGTGTACAAATACTAGTATACAATCTATTAAAAAAAACATCCTGTAAAACAGGATGCATTTTTGTAATTATTTAGTAATTAAATAATATATCCATCTGGTAAAACTGTCCCTTTCTTTATAACTACAATACCGTCTTTTACAGTATACAAAGAATGGTCGGAATTGGCAAGATGACTGCCTCCATTGATCCGCACATCGTTACCGATGCGGCAATTTTTATCAACGATGGTATTCTTAATATAGCAACGGTCGCCAATACCAGATTGAGGTATTCCTTTATCAAGATTTACAGCTATTTCATTAATGGTTTCGTAATGATCATTACCCATAACATAACAACTTACAATGGTAGTGCCATGCCCAATTCGGCTCCTGACACCAATCACACTATTTTCAATTCTGCTTGCATTAATGATTGAACCTTCAGCAATAATTGTTTTTTCTAAAGTAGTACCGCTGATTTTTGCGGGTGGCAGCATCCTTGCCCTTGTGTAAACCACTTTTTGATTATCAAATAAATTAAATGGAGGCAGATCTAAAGTCAATGCAAGGTTGGCTTCAAAGAAAGAATAAATATTTCCAATATCCGTCCAGTATCCTTCGTACTGGTAACTGATCACTTTATATTTTTCAATTGAAGTTGGAATAATTTCTTTACCAAAATCTGTAGCATCTGCTTTTTCTGTTTCTAAAAGATCAAACAACAGTTTTCTGTTAAAAACATAAATACCCATTGAAGCAAGGTAATTTCTTCCCTGCGCTTTCATTTCAGCTCCGGTATCACTCACCCATTCAGGCAGTAGTTCAACGCCTGGCTTTTCAATAAAACTGGTGATAACATTTTTGTCGTCGGCTTTTAAAATGCCGAATTCAGGTGCTTCCCTGTCGCCTACCGGAATTGTTGCAATAGAAATATCTGCACCGCTGCCAGCATGTGCGTCAATCATTGCTTCAAAATCCATTTGATATAACTGGTCGCCGCTTAATATCAAAATATATTCAAAATCGTAACTCACAATATGCCTCAGCGATTGCCTAACGGCATCTGCAGTTCCCTGGAACCAGGTTGAATTATCTGGGGTCTGCTCAGCAGCAAGTATGTCTACAAATCCCTTGCTAAACATACTAAACTGGTAAGTATTTTTAATATGCTTGTTTAGTGAAGCAGAATTAAATTGTGTAAGAACAAGAATACGATTGAGGCTGCTATTGATACAATTGGAGATAGGTATATCTACCAAACGGTACTTACCGGCAATAGGCACAGCTGGTTTACTTCTGCTGGCGGTCAGCGGATATAATCTTGATCCTGACCCCCCGCCCAATACAATTGAAATTACTGATTTGCTATCCATATGACTCTGGTTATTGGTTTAAAAAATTTAAATGCAATCTACTGTTAAATATATTAAAGTTTCTTAAAAAAACTACTGTAAACTATTGTATAAATTAATATACCTGCCGGCGCTATTTTCCCAACTATTATCAATTTTCATAATGGTAGTCCTGATTTTATGGATACGCTTGGGTTTTTTGTATAGTTCCAATGCACGGTGAACAGAATAAGTGATATCCCAAACAGTAGCATCATTAAAAAGTATCCCATATCCGCCAGGTTCGCCAACATCAATTACGGTATCACGCAGCCCGCCTGTATTTCGTACAACGGGTATGGTACCGTAGCGCATGGCATACATCTGGTTTAACCCACAGGGTTCTACCCTGCTGGGCATCAATAAAAAATCGGCGCCTGCATACATTTGATGGCTTAATTTTTCGTTGTACCCAATCTTTGAATTATAATAACCTACCAATTGGTTTTTCATATTTTCCAGTTCCCACTCTACGCCGGGTTCACCGCTGCCCAGTATCAAAAAACTCATGGTACCCTGCATGTGGTATACCGAATCGTAAATTGCCTGTGGTAATAAATCGGCAGCCTTTTCATGCACAAGCCGACCAATGAAAACAAACAGCGGTTTATCGATATCTAAATTATACAGGTCGCAAAGTATTTTTTTAGAAGCCAGTTTTCCTTCATGTACATTTTCAACACTAAAATTAGACTCTATATAAGTATCAACTGCCGGATCCCAAACTGCATCATCAATTCCATTTAAAATACCAATGCATTTGCCTCTTTCATATTCAAATAAGTTTTCCAGCCCGTTGGCATTGTGGCGCATTTCTTCCAGGTAACTCTGGCTAACAGTTGTAACTTTTGAAGCGCATTTAACAGCGCTGGCCAAAGGATTGATATTTTTCTCCCAATCTAATTTGCCCCACTCCCAGGTATCCCAGTCGGGGATATAATT
>JAYVZR010000375.1:0-3778 GCA_043783135.1 Ferruginibacter sp.
ACCTGGAAGAGCTAAAAGTATTTTTCTTAAACGGCTATCTTTCATCAACAGGTAAAATAAACCCACCGGATAAGTATCATCAAACCTGGTATCCTATCGGCGACCCAACTGAATGTGCTTTTTCAACTTTAATACTCAAGGCAGGATATGATTTAGAAACAATTGCATCAGATTATAAACGTTTGCAATTGTTCCCTTTCGATTCGGTACGAAAAAGGGTTTCTATCATACGGGAACATAAAGGCAAACGCATCAGCTTTATAAAAGGTTCCATTGAATCTGTTCTGGAAGTTTGCAATTCACATATCATCAATCACCAGGTAAAACCATTAACGGAAATTGAACAAAAACATTTTCTCGAAATTGCTACCGTACAAGCTGCGGAAGCTAAAAGAGTTATTGCAATAGCATATAAAGATTTGCCTGTTCAGGAACAATATACCATTGAAGATGCAGAAACTAATATTGTGTTTGCCGGTTTTGTTTCCATGATTGACCCGCCGCATGAGCAAGTGAAAGAAGCCATTGCCACAGCATTTAATGCAGGCATGAAAGTGATTATGATTACCGGCGATAACGAAATTACAGCAAGGGCTATTGCCAATCTTATTGGTATGTCTAATCCCGATGGTACAGTACCTGAAGTAATCAATGACCAAAGCCTAAAAGGCATGAACGATGAAAATATCAAGCAACACCTGGGTGCAAGAACATTGATATTTTCAAGGGTATCACCTGATGAAAAACTAAAAATAATATCATTGCTTAAAGAACGGGGGGATGTAGTAGCAGTTACCGGTGATGGAGTAAATGACACCCTGAGTTTAAAGAAAGCTGATATTGGCATTGCAATGGGTTTGAAAGGAAGCAAAGTGGCACAGCAAGCTGCCAGCATGGTGTTGCTCAATGATGATTTTGCCACCATTGTAGTTGCCATTAAAGAAGGAAGAACCATTTATAATAACCTAAAGAAAAATGTTTTGGCCAACCTGATTGGCAACCTGGCCGAATTAACAGTAGTGCTATTGGGTTTTGTAGCGGCCTTCTATCAATTGCCCATCGCTATTTATGCCGTGCATATTTTGCTGATTGATTTAATTGGAAACATGTTGCCATTACTCATGCTTTCCTTCGACCCTGCAGAAGGCAACCTGATGAATAAGCCACCCCGTAAACAGGGTGAAATGCTTAATAAAAAAAGCTTCGTCACTATTTTATATTCGGGTATCATTAAAGGCGGCATTTCATTTACAGCTTATTTATTATCCTATTGGTATCATGCCGGCGAACAGTTTCAACATGAGAAGGCGGTAACAGTAACCATGATATCCATCATAGTTTGCCAATTCATCAATATTTTTTCGAGCCGCACTACTCAAACAATATTCACTAATTATTTTTTCAGCAACAAACAGTTATTCATTGGCGTAGGTTCATCAATAGTATTTATGTTATTGCTAAGCTATATCCCTATACTGAATGAATACCTGCATACGGGGCCATTAAGTATGATGGATTGGCTTTATGTGATAGCGGGTGCAATTATTTATCTGGGGGTATTTGAAGTGATAAAATTAATAACTGCAAGAAAAGTAACACAAGTGAAAACTATAGCATAACCAAAATGAAAAGAAATAATACAGAAATGATTTATCGTTATTAATTAAAATTTATGGTTCAAAAACTTATCTCATTAGCACTTCGCAACAGGCTTGTGGTATTGCTGTTAGCGGCAGGGTTGTTTGTGTGGGGTATATACAGCATCAAACAAAATCCTATTGATGCCATTCCTGATTTGAGTGAAAACCAGGTAATTGTTTTTACGGAATGGATGGGCCGCAGTCCACAGGTAATAGAAGACCAGATAACTTATCCGCTGGTATCCAATCTGCAGGGTATTCCTAAAATCAAAAATATCCGTGGCACCTCTATGTTTGGGATGAGCTTTGTGTATATCATTTTTGAGGACAATGTAGATGTTTACTGGGCAAGAACAAGGGTACTGGAAAGATTAAACTATGCGCAACGATTGTTACCACAGGGAATTACTCCTTCTCTTGGTCCGGATGGAACTGGCGTAGGACATATCTTTTGGTACTCACTCAAAGCAAGGAATATGGATTTGGGAGAACAAAGGGCCTTGCAGGATTGGTACATAAAGTTTGCATTACAAACTGTGCCTGGAGTGGCCGAAGTCGCCTCTTTTGGTGGTTTTGAAAAACAATACCAGTTGGTAGTTGACCCAGTAAAACTACAATACTACAACGTTTCATTAATGGATGTAATGAACAAAGTAAAAGCCAATAACAATGATGTAGGCGGACGAAAATTTGAGATGGCTGATATGGCATACATTATTCGTGGCCTGGGTTATATAAAAAGTAAAGAAGACCTGGAAAGTATTGCAGTAGGTAACTACAGTGGAATTCCTGTAAGGGTAAAAGATATAGCAAGTGTACAAATGGGTGGAGATTTACGGTTAGGCATTTTTGACCAGAATGGTGAAGGCGAAGTAGTGGGCGGTATTGTAGTAATGCGATATGGAGAAAATGCAAATAATGTAATAAAGGCTGTAAAAGAAAAAATAAAAGATGTTGAGAAGGGATTACCGGAAGGCGTAACATTTCATTTTGATTACGACAGAAGTGTTTTAATTGAAGAAGCTGTTGAATCAGTAAAAGGTACTTTGATTGAAGAATTAATTACTGTATCCATTGTTGTCATTATTTTTCTTTTTCACTGGCGAAGTGCACTAATCATATTAATTCAGTTACCCATTTCTGTTGCCATAGGATTTATTCTACTGCAGGCATTTGGTATTTCTTCCAACATCATGTCGTTAACTGGTATTGCTTTGGCAATTGGTGTGGTAATGGATGACAGTATTGTGATGGTAGAAAATTCATATCGCCATATTTCGGATGCACAGGAAGCAGCCGAAGCCTCGCCACCTGACGTTAAAACATAAGAGATGATAAATGAATAAACCGTACAAGAGTCCCGCCACGGCGGGAACGATACTTAATTGAAAAAAAATGCCAGGTTCAAAATAAAAAAAATGACAAAGAAGAAAAATATTTGGGTTTCATTTAAAAATTTATTCACCAGTAAGAAAGACCCACTTACACCTGCTGATAAATTAGTTATTATTGAACGATCATCGAAGCAGGTAGGCCCTGGTGTATTCTTTTCTACCATCATTGTAGTTACCTCCTTTTTACCTGTTTTTTTATTAACGGGCATGGAAGGCAAATTGTTCAGCCCTCTTGCGTGGACAAAAACTTTTATCTTATTGGTAGATGCTTTTTTAGCAATCACTTTAACCCCTGTTTTAATTTCTTTTATTCTAAAAGGGAGATTGTGGCCAGATGCGAAAAATCCGGTTACAAGAGTGCTGGAGAAAGTTTACAGGCCTGCACTAAAGTTTTGTTTGAACTGGCGCAAAACAATCATCACTCTTAACCTTGTTGCATTGGGTATTGGTGTGTTTATGATGACAAAAATTGGTTCTGAATTTATGCCGCCACTGGATGAAGGTTCAATACTTTTTATGCCAATCACCCTGCCGGATGTTTCCAACAGTGAGGTAAAGCGGTTATTACAAGTGCAGGACAAAATCATTAAAACAGTTCCGGAAGTACACAATGTTTTGGGTAAAGCAGGCAGGGCTTATACCGCAACAGATAATTCTCCCATTAGTATGGTGGAAACAATAATTATGCTGAAACCAAGAAACGAATGGCGGAAGGGTATGACAAAAAATGACATCATCAATGAA
>JAYVZR010000376.1:0-10045 GCA_043783135.1 Ferruginibacter sp.
CAATATCACTCCGTTATTTGCACGGGCACCATAAATAGCGGTAGCCGAGGCGTCTTTTAATACATCAATACTTTCAATATCGCTTGGGTTAATACCAGCCAAAGGGTTCGATTCTGTTTGACTTCCGGTGTTCACTGTTATCGTGCTTGTATTTGTTGCAACAGGTACCCCATCAATTATCCAAAGCGGCTGGTTATTACCAGCGGTTCCAACACCACGAATTCTAACTTCGATGGGAGCGCCGGGGTCTCCGCTGCGATTCGTGACATTAACGCCTGCTATACGGCCAGTCAAAATCTGATCAGGGCTTGTAAAAGGCTTATTCTCAAAATCCTTTTTCGAAATGGATCCTACAGCACCAGTTAAATCGGCTTTTTTCTGTGTTCCGTAGCCTACTACCACTACGTCATTTAGTCTATCTGCCTGTGTTATTAAAGTAACATTCACTAATTTCTTGCCATTTGTGGAGGCTTCATTCGTTGTAAACCCCACAGAAGAAAATACAAGTATTGATTTTTCAGCAGCATCTATTGAATAATTTCCTGCAGTATCGGTTTGCGTAGCAGCCTTAGTACTTTTAACCATTACTGTTACATTAGCAATCCCGTTGCCTGTTTCATCCACTACTTTACCTGTTACCTTCTTACTTTGAGAAAAAGCAATGGCGGTAAAAAAAATGAGCAGTGTACAAAAAAGGAATACCCTTAAGGTCTTAAAGCATAGTTTTAAGTTCATGGCATTAGTTTTATTGATGGTTTTAATAATAAAGGCTTGGTAACATTACAATCATAAGTTTTTGTTAAACTAAAGATAACAGAATATTTTAGAAAAATAAACGGTTATTTGTTTTCAATTTTAATAACTGCTACGCAAACGCTTGCATATCATCCGCAATCGTTTGCGTTACATTTTTTCATTTTTTCGTGGCCTACTATTACTTAGATTTTACAGGTGAGGTTTTACTGAACCTTATACAAATTATGGCAGAAGGAAGAAGTGTGGTAGTTTTATTTTGTCGAAACTAGAGAAATAGTGGTTACTGTTTATTTTGCAACGCAAACGTTTGTACAGTTTTTAAGTGATAATGTTGATTACATTAGTATGCAGAATAAGAAACTGTTTGAATTAATTAAAATATTTATCATGAACCCCCTGACAGCCAGCTCCAGCTAATGGAGGCGTTGATACACTTAATTGACTCAAACAGTTTCTAACTTAATTGTTCTTAAATCTATTTTTAATTTAGTAAAAAATTGCATTATGAGAAAAACTTTGCCATCGCGGATTTTATTGCTTCTTATTGTACAGAGCAGTTTTAGTACTGCATTTTGCCAGAACGCAGATACACTTAAATTAAAAGACTTCAAGCCTGTTTCCATTTATAAAATTCCACAAACAAAAATTGCCAATGCAAAATATCCGGTAATAGATTTTCATTCTCATGATTATCCAAAATCAGATGCAGAAGTGGACGTGTGGGTAAAAAGGATGGATGAAATGAATATTTCAAAATCTATTATCCTTACCTATTCTACAGGTGCAAGGTTTGACTCACTTGCTAAAAAATATTTGAGGTATAAAGACAGGTTTGAAGTGTGGTGTGGTTTTGATTATACAGGCCATGAGAAGCCGGACTGGGAAAAAAATGCTGTTGCTGAACTGGAAAGATGTTATAAAAAAGGCGCAACCGGTGTTGGCGAACTGGGTGATAAAGGTCTGGGTGAATTGTATTCGCAGCCTGTGGCAGGTTATGGTTTACATATTGACAACCCGGCTATGAAACCCTTGCTGGAAAAATGTGCTGAATTGAATATGCCGGTAAGCATACACGTTGCCGAGGACCAGTGGATGTATGAAAAGTCAGACTCCACCAACGATGGATTGATGAATGCCTCAACATGGAAAGTTGATATGACCAAACCTGGAATTTTAAATCATGATGAGTTGGTAAAAACTTTGGAGAATGTAGTAAAGAACAATCCAAAAACAACTTTTATTGCATGTCATCTAGCCAACACCAATGCAGACTTGAGTATGCTTGGAAGATTATTTGATTTATATCCCAACCTCTATGCAGACATTGCAGCAAGGTTTGGAGAATTTGCACCGATACCAAGATATGCCAAAGCTTTCTTTGAAAAGTATGCAGACAAAATTGTTTACGGAACAGATATGGGTTTTGATTTGCCAATGTACAAAACCACTTTTCGCATTCTCGAAACCGCAGATGAACATTTTTATGATCATGAATTGTTCAGTTATCACTGGGCTTTATATGGTTTGTCACTAAATGATGTAACGCTTAAAAAAATATACAACGGAAATAGTAAAAAGATTTTGAATCGTTCAGCAAAATAAAAAACCAATAATAAGTTATGAGCAATCCTTCACAATATGAATCACACAGTGCTGCAGAAAAAAATGTTGCTGCAGCGGCTGTTGTAAACCCGGCAACGCCTGCAAACAGGATCGCTTCTGTAGATGTGTATAGAGGTTTTGTAATGCTGCTGATGATGGGTGAAATACTCTCACTGGAAAGTGTAGCAAAGCAGTTACCCCAAAGTTCTTTCTGGCGCTTCCTTGCTTTTAACCAAAGCCATGTGGAATGGACATGGCTTTCACTGCATGATATGATTCAGCCTTCTTTTACATTTTTAGTAGGTGTGGTATTGCCTTACTCAATTGCCAGCCGGAAAAGTAAAGGTGCTTCTTTCAACAATGTTTTATTGCATACTATCAAACGTTCACTCATTCTTATTTTTCTTGGTTTTTTTTTACGTTCCATGGGTTCATCACAAACCTATTTCACTTTTGAAGATACCCTTACGCAGATAGGCCTGGGTTATACTTTTTTAGTGTTGCTTTCTTATTATTCTCAACGAATACAACTGATTGCATTGATCCTGATTCTTGTTGGTTACTGGCTGGCATTTGCACTCTATCCACTGCCTGGCGCTGGTTTTGATTATACATCCGCAGGTGTGGTACCTAATTGGGAACATAACCTGCAGGGCTTTGCAGCGCATTGGAATAAAAATACCAATCTTGCATGGGCATTTGATAAATGGTTCTTAAATCTTTTTCCCCGTGAAAGTGTGTTTCTGAATAATGGAGGAGGTTATGCAACACTAAGTTTTATACCAACATTGGGCACGATGATTTTGGGATTGTTTGCAGGAGAAGTATTGAAGGATAGCAGCACACAAAAAGAAAAAATTAAATTTTTTGTTACAACAGGAGTAATTCTTTTGCTTGTAAGTTTAGTATTGCATTTTACAGGTATCAATCCAATTGTAAAACGTATCTGGACACCCGCCTGGACAATTTTTAGCGGAGGTATTTGCTTTTTATTTCTTGCTTTTTTTTATGGTGTTGTTGATGTGCGGCAAAAAAGAAAATGGCCTTTCTTCCTGATGGTGATAGGTGCTAATTCAATTGCAGCCTACTTTATAGCAGATGGAGGTATCAGGTCATTTATAGCTAATTCACTTTACATTCATTTGGGTCCTGAATATGATCAGGTTTTTGGAGTACCTTATGCTACGCTGGTAAAAGGTACTATTGTATTAATTTTTATTTGGCTGATCCTTTACTGGATGTACAGGAAGAAAATTTTTATTAAAATCTAACAGGTAGTAATGATAAGGGTAGTGCAATTTATTTTATTCTTTTGGCATTGCACGGAACAATTGCAAGAATATCATGTACTGGTAATAGAATGATGGTAATATTTTATTGTGGGTTTGAATATTACTTTAAGTGAACTTTTGTAATACACTTTACTTTATGCAACCATAATCACTCATTAGGGGTTATAATTTTCATCAAACGTTTGCATAAAATATTACAACAGGCAATGGCTATGTTTGACAAATAAAATTTAACGATAATTATATGACACCATCCATCAACCGCCGGAGTTTTTTAAGAGATGCTGCTTTAACCAGTGCAGGTTTTATGTTTTTACCTCAGGCAATGAAAGCTTACAATCCCATAAAAAAAGATAAAGTAAGGATCGGCATGATTGCCGTTGGTATGAGGGGGCAAACGCACCTGGAAGAAATGCTGAAGCGGAGCGATGTGGAAATCATCGCCATGGCTGATCCTGATAAAGGCATGATGGCACTGGCACAGGCACTGGTAAAAAAATATGGAAAGAAAGCGCCGGTTGAATACAGCAATGGCAAATTAGATTATCAAAATTTATTAAAGCGGGATGATATAGATGCGGTGTTTATTGCATCGCCGTGGGAGTGGCATGCACCGCAGGGCATTGATGCGATGAATGCAGGAAAAATTGTGGGCATGGAAGTATGCGGTGCGGTTAAGCTGCAGGATTGCTGGGACTTTGTGGATACCCATGAAAAAACAAAAGTACCCATCATGCCATTAGAAAATGTTTGCTACCGCAGGGATATTATGGCGGTACACAATATGGTAAGGAAAGGTTTGTTTGGAGAACTGCTGCACCTGCAGGGTGGCTACCAGCACGACTTACGGGGGGTGTTGTTCAACGATGGTATTACGGCTTACGACAGCGGCGTGGAGTTTGGCGACAAAGGTTACAGCGAAGCCAAATGGAGAACCCAGCATTATGTTGACCGTAACGGAGAGAATTATCCAACGCATGGTTTGGGTCCTGTTAGTACAATGATTGACATCAACCGTGGTAATCGTTTAACAGCTTTGTCATCAATTGCAACAAAATCAAAAGGGTTGAACCGTTATATTAAGAATCATCCCAAAGGTGGGCCTAATCACCCCAATGCAAATATTAAATTTAAGCAGGGCGACATTGTAACCACACAGATACAAACTGCCAACGGCGAAACCATTGTATTAACGCTCGATACCTCTTCACCAAGACCATACAATCTTGGTTTTCGTGTACAGGGCACAGACGGCATCTGGCAGGAATACCATGATGGTGATTTTAAAACCGGCATGATACACATTGATAACGTAAGTGAAAAACATCATTGGGATAACACGGAAGTATTTTTAAATAGCAATGACCATCCTTTATGGAAGCGCTATGAAAAAGATGCAGCCAACTCCGGCCACGGGGGAATGGATTTTTTTGTAGACAATGCTTTTATAGAAAGCATCAAACGTGGTGTAGAATTTCCATTAGATGTGTATGACCTTGCTACCTGGTATGCTATCACACCACTGAGTGAACAAAGCATTGCAGCAGGCGGCTCATTACAACAGATACCAGATTTTACCAGGGGCAAATGGCAAACAAAAAAATCAATATTTGGATCATCGGCAGAATATTAAGCAGTTTTTAGTTTTTAGTAAAAGAATAACTATCATAGAGTGGCTCCAAAAACTAATTGATTTTTACCGGACGGAACAGTTATTCAGCAGGCACCAATTAAGCTTCCCGCAATTATTTTCCAGAGTTTTTTTATTACTAAAATCCCTTTTAAAATATATAAGAATACAACTTACGATTTACTTAAAGTCAAAAAGAGTTGCAGTAAATACTCCCCTTTCCCGTTTTTTAAAAATGGCTTTCCAGTTGCCGTTGTAGCGTATCAATTCAGGTACAAGGTATGGGCCTGAATGTGTCATTTGTACTTCCATTAAAACTTTAAAATCATATACACCCGCATCATAACTTAACATATAATTGCGGGCTACCACTTCAAAAGTTTTATCATCAAACCAGGTAGTCATTTCATCCAACACTACACTACTTTCCTTGCCCGGCTTTACTTTTTGTTTAAAAATATAGCAACTTGTTTTATTATATTCATCCATATCAACACTCATATCATACAGGTCCGCCATATCATCATCATAAATAGAAGTTTTGCCTGAAATAAAAGGAATTCCGTTTATCTTTTTACCAGGGTTAAAAAACAATATCTTTAATTGTTCTTTATGTTTTTCCAGCCCAGTTTTTCCATTAGTGCTAAATGTTGTTCCGGCAACAATATTATCTTCATTGCAAATAACACCAAGGGTAAAAAAAAGAGAGGCATACATTTGTGCTGTATAATAATTGTATTGATGATTGGCTGTGTAAAAATCTCCTGAACTTTCCTCTTCAGTTATATCCATCTTACGGCAATTACTGTCTCTTACCTGTTTGGTTTTACAGAAAAGTGTTGCCTGGCTATTGCCTTCTTTGTCCAGCATGCGAATATCATTTACTGCGGAGTAATTAAGCAGGTGCAGGTTAAGGAAAGCTTTATAAAAACTGCTGTCATTTTTAATGCGTTCAATAAATGCGGGCACATTTAGCTTATTATTTAAAACTACTTCACTTAATGTGATTGTTTTTTTTCCAATAAGTGCAGCACTATCCTGGGCAATGCTCCATTTACTTGACAATACAATAAAAAAAGCAGCCATGATTATTTTCATCATGACTGCAAATTATTACAATTGCAGTAAATAGCTATTTTTCGAAATTTAAAAATGGGTTTGGATAAAGCAGGGTAAAATTTATTTAGGAAATACCATCCGGTAATCAACTTCTACTTTTCCTTTTGAAATATCACTCAATTTTCTTTTCAGCAAGGTCCTTTTAAGAGGCTTAATGTGGTCAATAAATAATTTACCTTCAATGTGGTCATATTCGTGCAAAATAACCCTCGCAGTTATGCCATTAAATGTTTTGGTATGAGGTACAAAGTTTTCATCCACGTAATTTAGCGTTACCGATTCTTTTCGGGAAACATCTTCCCTTATTTTAGGAATGCTCAGACAACCTTCTGTATAACTCCATTCTTCGCCATCCAGTTCTGCAATATGTGCATTTATAAAAACTCCTTTAAAGCCAGGTTCATCAGGATAGTCATCTTCATCATCTTCGTCCATATTTCTAAATATCTGTTCACTGTCAATTAAAAACAAACGGATTTTTTTATTGACCTGTGGTGCTGCAATACCAAC
Organism: Ferruginibacter sp.; assembly: GCA_043783135.1. Lineage (GTDB taxonomy): Bacteria > Bacteroidota > Bacteroidia > Chitinophagales > Chitinophagaceae > Ferruginibacter. The sequence continues at coordinate 6,910 of JAYVZR010000376.1, forward strand.
ACCATTACTGGCGTACATGGTTTCCCACATATCTGCTACCAGTTTTTGATGGCCGGGGTAATCAGCTTTTATGTCGTCGCAGACTTTTCTTAAAATTGGTGCACCGTATGCTACTATTGGTAAAATCATATGCTATTTTGTAAAGGGTATTATTTCTATCTCTTTTATTTTGAAAAACTCTTTATCCGCAGTTGCCAATTTAATATTCAGGTATTTTGCTGTAGCAGCTATAATTGCATCGGGCGTATCAACAGAATTCCTCAATCTAAAGTCAATAGCAATATTATTTATGAAAGGATTTGTTTCGATTATTGTAAGGGTTTGCATAAAATCCTTCATTAAATTCCATCTTGTTAAAGGGATTTTTTTATTACTCAACACTTCAATATAAATAAGTGACAGAAGAGGTTACTATATTATACAGATTTATAATCTTTCCAGCTTCTTTGTATCCTTCAAAGAAATAGGCAAATAAATTTGTATCACAAAGTATACTTGCCTTATTCACCTCTTCTCATTTTATGCTGATATTCTAAACCGTCTCCAAAATACTTGAACTTGCCGAAAAATTTTGCCAGCCATTCCTTCTTAGACAATATTTTATCAACCTTTTTAACAGCCTTTTTTTTTGCATTCTCTTTTTCCATAGCGTAAAATTACAATTATTTATTTTATTGAATGGTTTGCAGGTACTCCTGTAATATGATGGTAGCTGCTATTATGTCTACATTTCCTTTTATGCGGCGGTCTTTCTTTTTCATACCCATATCCAGCATAGCATCTTTTGCCATTTTTGATGTGTAACGTTCATCTACTGTTTTCAGTGGTATTTGCGGGAACTCTTTTTGTAATTTTTTTATGGCAGATTGTACCAGGGGCGTACCATGTGTATCGCTTTCATCCCAGTTTTTTGGCAAGCCGATAATGATGAGTTCTACAGCTTCTTTTAAAAAATACTTTTTAAGAAAAGTAATCAGTTCTTTAGAATCAATCGTACTTAAGCCGGTGGCAATAATCTGTAGCGGATCGGTTACAGCTAATCCAGTTCTTTTTCCGCCATAATCAATTGCCAGTATTCTTGCCATGCCCTTTTAAAAATTTGAATTGGAATAGTGGTGATGTAAAAAAATATCCAGTAAAACAAACACTGCAAACACAACAGAAGCAATGCCATTAGCCGTCATAAAAGCAATATTTACTTTGCTCAGGTCATTTGGCTTAACTATAGAATGCTGATAAATAAGCATGCCAATAAATACGGCAATACCAATCCAATACCACCATCCAAAATTTCCGTAAATACCTGCAAATACAACACAGGCAGCAGAAAAAGTATGCAGCAGTTCCGACACCCGCAGGGCCTTGGTTTTACCCAGCCAAGCAGGCATTGAATATAATTTTTGCGACTGGTCAAACTCCACATCCTGTAAAGCATAAATAATATCAAAACCACTTACCCAAAAAATAACGGCCATTGAAAACAGAATGGGTAAAAAAGCAAAAGCACCTGTAACAGCCAAATAAGCACCAATGGGTGCAAGGCTTAACCCAACACCTAATACCAAATGGCAAAGTGGTGTAAAACGTTTTGTATAACTGTAAAATAAAATAACAAACAAAGCCACCGGTGCTAATAAAAAACATGTCCTGTTGATAAAATAAGTAGTAGCTGCAAACAACAGGGAATTGATGATTACAAAACGCAACGCACTTTCTTTAGATATGATACCTGTAGGAATTTCACGTATGGCAGTGCGTGGATTTTTTGCGTCAAAGCTTCTATCCAGGTAGCGATTAAAAGCCATAGCTGCACTTCTGGCGAAAATCATGCAGAGGATAACAAGTATAAATTTAATAAGTAAATCCTGGCCTGAAATAAAAATTTTTTTACTATTAATACCCCAACCAATTGCATCATTGAGTCTCCATTGATGAGCCAATTGCATTGTCGCCAAAGCAAATCCAATAATTGCAAAGGGCATTGCAAATATGGTATGGCTGAATTTTACTAAACTTAAATACTTTTTTATATTACTCATTCAACTAAATATTAAATTCAAAATTATAATTCCGCTGGTTGCCCTGCTTCAGAAGATTGTGGCAAAACATTCCTGACAATTTCCCACAGTACAACACCTGCTGCAGTCGCAATGTTCAGGGAATGCTTCATTCCCAACTGCGGTATTTCAATACAACCTGCACATTGCTGAATGGTGCTTTGCTCCACACCGGTAACTTCATTACCAAAAATTACCGCCACTTTATCCCCGGTTTTATATTGCAATTTGTTCAACATTGTACTTCCCTGGGTCTGCTCTACTGCAAATACAGCATACCCTGATTCCTGTAATTCTTGTATGGCCGAATTCGTGTTATCAAAATGCTTCCATGTTACCGTATCCTCTGCACCGAGAGCAGTTTTTTTAATTTCCTTATGTGGTGGCATACAGGTATAACCGCATATATAAATAGCTTCCAGTAAAAAAGCATCGGCAGTCCTGAAAACACTGCCCACATTATAAGCACTGCGGATGTTTTCCAATACAGCAATAACCGGAATTTTTTCAGATTGCTTAAATTCATTCACCGTCAACCGGTTCAGTTCCTCCATGCTCAGTTTTCTCATCCCAAAAAAATTATTTGCAAAAGTAATTCACATTCAGCATAAACATTGCCATAAACTAAGTAAAGCCCTATTTTTGCGCCTGTTATTCAAGTAAAGTAAATGGAATAATAAACAGTCATGGCCAAAGCTATTACAGAAACACCGCTTATGCAGCAACACAATGCCATCAAGGCCCGCTACCCTGATGCCATTTTGTTATTCAGGGTAGGTGATTTTTATGAAACCTTTGGGCAGGATGCCATTACTACATCTGCTGTATTAGGCATTACATTGACCAAAAGAAATAATGGTGATGCCAATTCATCGCAACTGGCCGGCTTTCCACATCATGCCCTGGATACTTATTTACACAAACTGGTAAAAGCCGGTTACAGGGTGGCTATCTGCGACCAACTGGAAGACCCGAAACAGGCGAAAGGAATCGTAAAACGCGGGGTTACAGAATTGGTAACACCGGGGGTAGCTACCAATGATAAATTATTGGAGCATAACAGCAATAATTTTTTAGCC
>JAYVZR010000377.1:0-3758 GCA_043783135.1 Ferruginibacter sp.
CAATTTAATTGGGTTACAGGAACACATACCACTACCTGTGGCAGCAGTTTGGTTGGCACCTCGCTGCCAGCCGGTGCTGCCGAATGGGACAAACCGATAACTTCAGGAGCTACTTCATATAGTTACACAGTAACAGTAGCAGGTAATTATTTATATGGCTGCAGGCCACATTTTGGATTTGGCATGCAGGGTAGCATTACAGTCAGTGGTGCTTTGCCAGTGGCATTCGGATCATTTTCTGTTACCAGTTTTGCTTCCAAAGGGCTGTTGCAGTGGCAAACATTTTCAGAATCAAATACTGATTATTTTTCAATACGAAAAAGTACGGATGCAACCCATTTTTATGAGATAGGAAGGGTAGCAGCAGCCGGTAATTCCAATACAATGCAGTTATATCGATTTACAGATACCGACCTGGGCAGTATCTGTAAATATTTGTATTACGAAATCGTGACTGTTGATGTAGATAATACAGAAAGTTTTTCTGACATCAAAACTTTGCGCAACAATGCAGTGGTAAAAAATGATTTGATTGTGTCTCTAAGCCCGAACCCAATTTCAAGGCCGGGTCAGGTACAAATAAAATTTAATGCAGATAAAAAAGGAACAATGGATGTATTGGTGTATAACAGTGCCGGGGAGATGGTGCTAAAAACAAAGCTGGCTGCATTTTATGGGCTCAATAGCGGCCACCTGCATGTGTGCGATTTACAAAAAGGCACCTATAATATTGTCTTTAATTTGGCTGAAAAAAAAGAAACAAGAAAAGTGGTGGTACTTTAAAAACAATTACAATTATTATTTAAAAATAAACGGCAAGTTTTTTTTCTTCACCCAAATAGTATCCAAAAAATACTTTATTTTAATAAGAGATATTTTTTAGTTTTCTAAAAAGTGGTAAATTGGTTCAAAATAAAAACAATTTGCCATGATAAAATTTCAAGACATTAAAGTAGGTGATTATTTAATGGCCGATAATGACGGCGATAAATTGACGGGAGAAGTAACCAATCTGAATGGTGATGAAAAGCAAGTATGTGTAGATACCGGTACCCAGGAATTTTGGTTTGAAACATCTCAATTAAGTGCCATACCGCTGGATGAAAGCCAACTGACCATGTTGAAGTTCAGCAAACAGGAAAACGGAGATGGTACTGTAAAATACATGAAAGGGGCATTCAGGATATTGTTACCTGCAAAAGGAAATTTTAATACTATGGAAATTTGGTATCGTGATGAGAAGAGGCATATTCTGCAACCTATAAGTGTACATCAGTTGCAGAATCATTTTTATGAAATGACAAAAGTACACTTAACAGACGTGCCGTTTTCTTAAAACGCATTGTATTGCAAACAAAAAAACCTGGGTAATATTTACACCAGGTTTTTTATGTGAAGCAGTTTAAAAATTATTTAATATCAGCACTTTTCAAAATGGTGCTTTCATCTACCTGGTCGTTAAGGCCGGCATAATTAACTACAATTTTATTTTTTGATTCTATCAACCCGACTTTTTTTGCATAGTAAGACTGAATATCGGTTGTAACAGCTCCGGCTGGTAATGGAATGCCAAATGCAGATACCTGTAAAGTGGTGGTAACATGAATTACATCAGTATATGCAATACTATTTACTGTTCTACTGGTTCCTTTTTCTGTAATGGTATTAATGATATTTACTGTTATTGGTGTACTGGATACACTGATAGTATACGATTGGTTCCAGGAGGCATTTGCTGCAACATTGTCTTTTAAATAAATATTTTCAATAGCCTTGCCACCAAGTGTGGTAGGCAGGCTGCGAAAAGTATAATAATCGTTGCCTGTAATATTATAATATTCATTAGCAACGCCTGTGCTGTTGGTAAACACATGATAGGCCTTGGTATTTATAGTGCTATCCCTGCTGGTAGAAGTAATGGTGTAATTAAGGTTGGTTGCGGTGATATTATTGGTTACGGTATAGTTCCAGCTACTGTTTTGGGTATAACTCATATACACAGTAGCGTCTGGAACCGGTGCCGGAGCGGGGTCTTTCTTACAAGAAAAAAAAGTACTGGAAACAATGGTTAATACAAAAATGATTTTTTTCATGGGTTAAATTTTTGATTTTAAAAGGTAAATATCTGATTTTTTTATGAATAATTAAAATTATCCACTTATCTTTGCGCTCCCAAAATATATGGCGAAGCAAGCACTGATTAAACAAGACGGAACAATTTTAGAAGCGCTGAGTAATGCTATGTTCAAAGTTAAGCTGGAAAACGGCCATGAAATATTGGCAACTATCTCGGGAAAAATGAGGATGCACTACATCAGGATATTGCCTGGTGATAAGGTTGGAGTTGAGATGAGCCCTTATGATTTAACAAGGGGTAGAATCATATTCAGGTATAAATAACTGGTATTAATAAATAAAAATTACAACAATGAAGGTTAAAGCTTCCATAAAAAAGAGAAGTGTTGATTGCAAAATTGTACGCAGAAAAGGCGTATTATTTGTGATTAATAAAAAAAATCCACGTTTTAAACAAAGGCAGGGATAACAATTTGATAATGGCGAAAGCTCTTTAAACTAATCAACAAATCAACAAATTAATAGAATTATGGCTCGTATTGCCGGTATAGATTTACCAAAAAACAAAAGAGGCGAAATCGGACTTACCTACATATTTGGTATTGGCCGATCAACTGCTCAGTATATTTTAGATAAAGCTTCTATAAGCTACGATAAAAAAGTAAATGAGTGGAATGATGATGAACAAACCGCCATTCGTAATGTAATTAACGCAGAGTTCAAAACAGAAGGTGCTTTACGCAGTGAAGTGCAGATGAATATTAAGCGTTTACTTGATATAGCTTGCTACCGTGGTTTGCGTCATCGTAAAGGGTTGCCTTTACGTGGACAACGTACCCGTACCAACAGCCGTACCCGTAAGGGCAAACGGAAAACTGTTGCCGGCAAAAAGAAAGTTGCTAAAAAATAATTAAATAAGATGCCGGGTAGCAATACCTGGTATTGGTTTTAATAGACTTAAGTATAATTGAACAAACGCCGGATAGCTTTAAGTCGCAGGAGGGTTGGTTTAGTCCCGATTAAAAATCGGGTTACATTTTTTTAAAAAGATTACCTATAGTAAAGTATTATGGCAAAAGCACAAAAGGCTCAAAGCGCAAAAGCAGCCGCAAAAAAAAGAGTAGTAAAAGTAGATAGCTACGGAGATGCTCACATTGTTGCAAGTTTCAACAACATCATTATCAGTTTAACCAATAAAAGCGGACAGGTTATTTCCTGGTCAAGCGCAGGTAAAATGGGCTTTAAAGGAAGTAAGAAAAATACGCCTTATGCAGCTCAGATGGCCGGGGCAGATGCAGCTAAAGTTGCTATGGATGCAGGTTTAAAGAGAGTAGATGTATTTGTAAAAGGACCAGGTTCTGGCCGTGAAGGAGCCATCAGGTCTTTATCACAATCAGGTATTGAAATCAATATGATTAAGGATATTACCCCTCAACCACACAATGGTTGCCGTCCTCCCAAAAAGAGAAGAGTATAATCCTTATCCCCTGAAGGGGATTTTGGAGTTTTATAAATAAGCATATTTAATAACGGGTGCAACATTCATTTTAAGATTTTTTAATGTTGTATCGTCACTAAAAAATCACAATTATAATTATGGCAAGGTACACAGGCCCCAAAACAAAGATCTCCAGAATTTTCGGAGAGCCTATTACAGGAAACGGAAAGTGGTTAACTAAAAA
>JAYVZR010000378.1:0-3755 GCA_043783135.1 Ferruginibacter sp.
GATGTTGGTTACTCATCTGCAAATACATTGCAGCAGCTTACTGGAATTTTTTTGCCCCAAAATTAAAAATGACTTTTTGAGGGACGACTAATTATAAAACCTAAATATGGTAGTTATTTGCCGGGAAAGATTTGTTTTGCTGCAATAAAACTATTTTAATAGCAAATGCAGATTGGTAGTGGTGTAGAGATTGAGTATTTTTTTTCTGCCAGAACAAACCCATTTACCAACCACCGTTATTATTTTGTTGATGAACGGTTTTAGTTCTATTCCGCAATGGTGAATAAGTGTGGGGATGCGTTGATGGGTTATTTTTTTAAGGTATTCAAATAATTATTTGCCGATGGCAGCAATAATCATAAAGACTGTATTTTGATGCAGCAAACTGCAAGGCAGGTGATTCCGGTTAAACTCATTTTTTAGCGATGTATTGTTTTGTTCAAATGCACCCCGCCCGTTGTACAATTTATAAATAACTTCGTTACTATCATCTTCGTCATTGGTAACAATGGCGTAGTAAGTGTAGGGCTATGGTTGGTAATAAAGTATTTTTTGCTTTTTTATTTACCCTTCTTGTTACCACCACTTTGTGCAAAATGCCTTTGTTGCTGATGTCCAAATAAGTATGGGTAACTTCCGTTTTTAATATACAGCCTTCTACCGGCTTCCATTGTACGGTATCGGCTATGGCATCATCAAGGGCTTGCGACTGTTTGGCCCGGATATAAAATTTAATAGTATTATCCATGCAATAATCTATAATACTGCTTTGATAACGTGCGGCGTCTATTCGTAATTTATCAAGGGTTAAACCTTGTTTTTTAAAAGATGCATGTATTTTTTTTACGGCATCTGCCAATCCAAAAGCTGGTGCTGTGTTGCCGCTTCTGCCTTCTATATAAACAGGGCAATTGTCTACTGTGGCTACCAATGGATTGTTAGCCTTGCTCTTTGTTATAGGTGTGTTTTTTGTCGTACTTGTCGTGGGTAGCTACGGTAGTATCCATATCAAGGCAATAGTTTTTACCTGTTTGCAACATGCCCGTTTTCAGGTTTATCTGTAACAATAAATCATTCAGTTTTGAGTTATGATTTATCTCACAAATAGTACCCACCTGGCTAAGATGCGCTTCATTTAAAATGGCTAATTCTTTAATGGTATTAAGCGCCGTGTCTGCCGAACAAATCTTAAAACTATTTAAAAGATTTTTTTGTTTTAGTTCATGAATATCTTCGATAGCACTGCCGTTTCTTAGCTGGCTGTAAATGATGCTTAACAAAATATCAGCATAGCTATAGCCGGAAAGTTTGCCTCTGTCGCCGAGATGGCTATTGATTAAACCGGCTATACCTGTTTTTTTTAGTAACTGGTCGATAATAATTAAACCGCCGTAGGGAATGTATTTAGCTCAACTGTAGTTAATTTGCATCTTTCTCTGTTTGTAAGGTTTGCACCACAAAGCTGAGAAAAATTGTAATGCAAAATAGGCTGTGATTTATTCACAGCCTATTTTGCATTACAAATAATAGACCGTTTTGTGTTCGGAATTAAGGAATGAAGGGATAACTGATTTGTGTTTTTATAGATTATCTTCAACAAAATTTAAAAAATGAACCTGATTATTTTTGGCGCAACAGGTGTAGTAGGTAAACAATTGGTAAAACAGGCATTGTACATGGGCCATCATGTAAAGGCATACGGAAGAAATGTTTTTACTGAAACCCTGCCTGAGAATGATCATCTTGAATTAGTACAAGGTGCATTGTTTGATAAAAAACAGGTGTTCAATGCAATAAAGGGATGCAATGCTGTTCTGTCTGCATTGGGCGGTGGCTCTGATGGCACTGATATTACCAGGTCGCTGGGCATGAAAAACTTAGTTGCCCAAATGCAGAAAGCAAAACTGCAAAGAATAATTGGCATTGGCAATATGGGTATTTTAAATGCGGAAGAAGGGAAACTAATAATGGACACTCCTGATTTTCCTCCTGAATATATTCCGGTTTGCCTTGAACATTTTAAGGCCTATAATTTTTTAAAAGATTCAACATTAAACTGGACATTTGTTTGCCCGTCGGATATTATTGATGCAGCTGCTACAGGCATTTTTACCACCAACGCTGATTACCCACCAGTAAAAAATAAATACCAGGTTAATTCAGGAGACCTTGCCCTGTTTATGCTGAATGAATTGACAAAAAATGAATATATACAGCAAAGGGTGGGCATTTCAAACTAACCTGGCCTTATATTAACTATGCTTACAGTAATATTTATTACATTGAATTATAAAAAGTCAATTTAAAAACTTTCTTAAAATATTATAGTTTCTTTAACCCAGCCTGGCACAATATTTACATCTTTACAGTAAAAAAATTTGAAGCAATTTTTACTTTTATTTTTTACACTCAATTTCAGCCTTGTCAAAGCTCAGCAAATTGATAGTATTTATGTACATCTTTATACTGATAGCCTGAAAAAAGGCACTTACAATTATATCAATATAGATGGCAGATTAACCAATGGAAACTATTTACCACTAGATGACAGCCAGTTGACTTTTACTGCTTCTTCCGGAGAATTTAAAGGCAACAGTTTATGGGTTGACAAAGATTTTAAATACGATAAAGTGCGTATTAAAGTAGTACTTAAAACCAACCCTTCACAGCACAAAGAATTTGATATGTACGTCAAACAAAAGCCCGATAGTGAAAAATTAAAAACTGTTGAGGAAATTTTGAATGAAAATAAACAATCAAATAAAAAAGTAAAATTTTAATTATTTTTTGGCAAATATCTTACACAAAAAAAATTCCGGTTAATTGTTACAATTAACCGGAATTTTTTATTTTACTATTCGATCTTATGCGAATTTTTTGGCATCTTCTAAAAACTTAGCCAGGCCAATGTCCGTTAATGGATGTTTTAGTAAGCCAAGAATAGAATCAAGCGGACAAGTACAAACATCTGCACCAGCTTCTGCACATTTAATAATATGTAACGGATTGCGTATAGACGCAGCAAGTATTTCTGATTTGTACCCTTGTAAAGTAAATATCTGGCGCATCTGGTGAATCAGTTCAAGACCATCCCATCCACTGTCGTCAATTCTGCCAATAAATGGTGAGATATATGCTGCACCGGCCTTTGCGGCCAATATAGCCTGTCCTGCTGAAAAAATTAAGGTACAATTAGTTTTGATACCATTATCAGTAAACCATTTAATTGCCTTAACACCATCCTTTATCATCGGCACTTTTACAATAATATTTGGGTGAATGGCGTGCAGTTTTTTTCCTTCGGCAACAATGCCGTCAAAATCGGTTGAAACTACTTCTGCACTGATATCACCATCCACCATTTCGCAAATGGTTTTGTAATGATTCATAACGGCTTCCTGTCCCTTGATACCTTCTTTAGCCATTAATGAAGGGTTAGTGGTAACCCCATCTAATATTCCTAAATCATTTGCTTCTTTAATCTGGGCCAGGTTAGCTGTATCTATAAAAAATTTCATATATCTATCCCCAAAAGGAGGATTAGCTTTTTAATGGTGATAAATTTTTGTGCATTGCAAAAGTAAAATAATTGACACACTAAATTATAAAATTTATGCTATAATATTAAATGAGAAGGTTTGAGAAAATAAAGGGCACAAAAATGGCAAGTTACTTACATCGCACCGCTCAACCATTTACCCTTGCTACCTTCCGGTCCTGGGGGAGTTCAACAGGAGCTGGCCGTATAAGACTTG
>JAYVZR010000379.1:0-10012 GCA_043783135.1 Ferruginibacter sp.
GACAGTTATTTTCTGTGGCACTGTCTCTTGCCTTTACAGGCAGCCGGCGCTTAACCGGTGTGTCGCCCTACGCTGTCCGGACTTTCCTCTCCATGTAAAACGGAGCGATAGCCTGGCTGATAGAACATTAAAGTTAGCCTAATTTTTTTACTGATCCGTTGGTTAAATGGGTTATCAACTTTTGATAGGTGTCTTTAAATAACTGAACTCTGTTAAAAGGATTTACATCCTGAGCACAGTAGCTTTAACAAATAAAAGTGATTTTAAAATCACTATTTTATCAATTTAGTTTTTTAATGGCTCCTTGCTCTGTCAATTGCTTCACGAGCTTATTTACATAAATCCTGCTCATCCTCTGTAAAGAAGTAGGGTTCATTACCGAAGATTCAGCTGTCAACATTTTTGTTCTGTGGCTACATCAAATAAATCACTCTTCATAACATATATCTTATCCTCACTAAGGTAACTTGGCGTAGATACTGTTGTTGTATAATAATAATTGTAAAAGCCATAATAACTTCCACCGGGCACCACTGCAGTAGCAGTTTGACCGGGTGTATAATTTACATTGTCCGCTCTTTTTAATAAGGTTACCATAAATACTGCATCACAACCACTTGCTTTTATCTTAGCTGCCATCTCGTCTTTTGTGGGCATTTTTTTTGGATCATCGAGTGATGGTGGCATAACATCAATACTTTTTACAGCTTTCAATCCCCTTGATACAATTACAGAATCTATATCATGCTCAAACCGTTGCCTTGCCTGTATATTTGCTGTTATCGCAATAATAAATATGTTATGATATGCCTTACCCTTTATTTTATCTTTGTCAACCCAAACACCAGTATATTGTGATGATGGTGCACAGGACGGTAAAATTGTAATGATAGATAGTAAAAATAATAAGTGTGTTCTTTTCATCTTGGTGTTTTACTTTTTTTAAAATGTATAAATCTATTATTGTTTTTTTTAAATTAAAATATTCATTAAAACGCCTCATTCAAACCAATAAATAATCCCCTTGAACCATATTGGCCAATTGCATAATCAAAGCATATTGTTGTTCGGGCCAGTTTTTGAAAAAGTACACGTAAACCTGCACCGCCTGCGCTTGCCCAAGTACCAAACAGTTCTTTATTAAGATTATTGGAGGCTGTTTGTGTATTTACAAAACACACCCCGCTTAATAATTTGTTTTGGGTGATAGGAAAACGGTATTCTGTTTCAAAATAAAAATACGACGGCCCTTTAAAACGGCTGATGGTATATCCCCGCCCGCTTCTTGCATAAGGATCGCTTGCTGTATTGGGCATTTCTAAATAAGGTAATGTACCACTCAATTTGAAAGAAGCAAGGCTCCAGATTGCCAGTATCGTTGCCGGATTTTTTTTACTTAATGACCAATATTTTCTAAACTCATATACTAACTGAACAGAATTTTTTGTGCTGCTCAACCATTTCTGGTTTACCTGAAAAGAGAGGTCTGCATACATACCTCCGTATGACCGAATAGGATTCTCAACCGTATTATATTGAAGAGCAACTATATAACCGTTGGCTTTATATTTTAGAGTATCAAAACCATTTTCCATGCTGTAGTTATAATGGGCTGTTTTAAAAGAATGTGACAGGTTTTTATCTTTAATCGAAAAACGGTCATTGACGTTCACCCCCCCGCCTACATAAAAATGGGGCGCTACTTTTACATAAGCTTTTTCATAAAATTTTAAATATTTAAACTTTATATCATCCACGCTATCAGGATAACCTGGGGCCGGCCCTATGCCATAATCTGTTACCTGAAATAAGGCAAATTGCAGGTTCCCCTGGAAGATCATTTTATCACCAGGTGTAAATATGTTGTGGATTGCCTGAAAATTTGCTATCTTTTTTAAAGTATACATGGCAATTAAGCCAAAAGTAGACGTTGAAGTATTTTTTTGGGGCTCAAAAATTTTTTGCGCCGATAATTTGCCCCCTATTTGCAAACCAAGGCTTGGGTTATAACTAAAAGTTGGCAAAATAGCTACAGTGCGTGCCTGCTTTAAAGAGTCTTCCTTTTTTTTTAATATTTTCCTTAAAACATCTGTCAAATCTACTGTGGCAAAAGTGTCTTTGCTATTGGTTGTGGGGATAGGGGCTTGTGCGAAAGAAGGGAAATTAGCTGCCATTAGTATCAACAGCATCATTGCTATCGATATAAAGTGATTGGGTCTTGCTTTACCTGGCAAACAAAATTTTATCATCGCAAATTATTTAAGCAGCATTTTTCTTAATTCAACAATTTCTTCCTGGGTTTTTTCCATTGTAATCAGGCCGCCACGTGGCCTGTCTAAACCAGGTATAACATAAATACCCAATGATACCATTAGTGAAAATTGCCATGCAGTTTACCGGGTAATTGATTTAAAGGCAATGCAAATAAAAATAATTTTATACATAAATATTATTATTCTGCAAATATAGAGTTATATAATAATGAGCATGCAACTCAAAAAATATTATGTATAAGGCAGGTTCTTTTTTTTCTAAATATAATCTTGAAAGAAAAATATTCAACACCGTATTTTTATGTAAAGCCAGCCTTAAAGCAAACTAACCCGGGCAATTGCACTAACCAATTTTTACATTATAACAATTTAATCATTATTTTTATCGTGTTGACTATTTCAATATTATAAACTTTTTTGATTGTTTTTATTTATGCATAAACCTGCATTAAAAATAGCTGCATTAATTATACTTTTAACTGTTTCTACAACCGCCGTGGCACAAAAAACAGATAAAGTTTATCTTAAAAATGGCGACGTGTTTACAGGTGAGATTTATGATATGAAATTTGCGCAGCTAAACTTTAATATGACCAGCACGGGAACTGTGCAGATAAGGTGGGTAGAGGTTGTGAAGATACAATCAGATAAAATATTTCAGGTAACCCTGCAGCATGGAAGGGTGCTTGTTACCAAACTAGACAGTACTTTTTTTGAAAAGCAAAAGTTAGTGCTGGATGACATTACAGCGATAGTTAAAATAAAAGACAAATTTTTGCGCAGTTTACAGGGAAACATAAACCTGGGTTTTAATTATACAAAATCGAGTGATATACTGCAGTTTAACTTCAACAGTACCACTACATATATTAAACCGAAATCAGAAACTAATTTATTATTAAGTTCAATCATATCCAATAAATCAGGCGACAGTATCCTGTCTAAAAACCAGGCTGTTACTTTCAGTTTTTTAAAACAACTGGCCAACAGTTTTTATGCAACAGGCTCTTTAGAGTGGCAGCAAAATACGCAGCTTGGACTGGCCAACCGTTTTCTTTTAACCGGCAGTGGCGGCAAAATACTTGTTAATGATAACCATCACCGGGTGCTTACAGGAACCGGCTTATCGTATAATGTTGAGCAATCAGATAAAAGCAAACAATATGCATCGAGCCTTGAAGCACTTGCCTCCGTTCAATACAAAAAATTTCAATACCTGACACCCAAGGTTTCTATTGATGCGCAATACGTAATCTACGCAGGGCTTACAGACTTGGGAAGGATAAGGATGAATTTTAACCTGAATACAAAGTATGAAATATTAAAAGACTTTAATATTGGCCTTATTTTTTATGATAATTATGATAGCCGCCCACTTGCTGGTGCAGAATCTACAAATGATTTTGGTATCAACTTTACACTTGGCTATAGTTTTGGGAGAAAAGGCTAACTATTTTTACAGTTATTTTATTTATAAATTTCAACCGGGTGTTAAACCTGCTGGCACATATAATTATTAATGCCATAAATTAAAGGCCTTGTTTAAAGGATTGCACTTTATCTTTTATATTACCTGCCAACACTTTTTTAGCAAGTGAAAAAACTACTAAAGCAATGCCTGCTACCAACACTTGTAAACCTAACAAAATACTTATACCATCAGCACCTGTACCAATATTTAAAAGCTCCATTACTGCTGCTATTACAGACAGAATACCGGCAACAACCATAATCCATCCAAAGGAATGTTTCTCTTTTAAATTCCATCCTGATTTTGTAAGAAGGACACTTGAAACCTGTATCCATATCCCAAAAAAATGGTTACTACTTTCATTGTTGTTAATAAATGAAAGAGCATCAACAATCCAACGATGGCTGAAACAATGCTCCATAAAACAAACTTGCTTTCTTTTTCAGTTTCATCTGCAGCAAACCAGCTGATTATTCCCAACACACCTGCTGCAAAAAACAATAATCCAAACCAAACGGAAATACCTGCCAGTACGCCAAGGGGGTTATTAAAAATATAAATACTTAGTATGATTAATAAAATGCCCTGCAGTAATACAACCTACCATTTGTTAAATAATAGTTTTAACACAAAAATTCAATTTGAGTTGAAAAAAATTGAATATTGTCTTGAAAGTTAACACAATTCCAGAGTAAATAAAACAACAATTATATTAAGTAATTATCTAAAAGAAAATGTATTGATAACTCAAAGAAACGGTCTTATAATCTAGACCAGTTCTTTGTATAGCGCCTTCATTAAGCTGAAATTTTAATGATTGGGATTTTGTAATGGGCGATGAAAAGGTGCCCCCAATTCTCCAGTTATCTTATGCAGAGCCGGAAGATTTGTTGTTAATAAATGTTTCGCCGCCATCAAACCAGTTAGCATTTATGCCTATCCACATTTGGTTTTTAAAATAATAACTTCCATGACCCTGGATACTGAACATCGGGTTTTGCTTCAGCGCCTTATTACCAAGGTATTCGTTATTATCAGTATAAAACCACACCCCTGCATAGGCTTCTGCATATACATGTTTAAACCGCCTGGAAATACCTATTTCTGGTTTAATCCCCCAGCGGTTAGTGCCTATATTTATCAATTTATCTGGATAATATTGTCCCGTAGGTATTGAGGCTACTACACTCGTTCCAACAATAGTTTTTTGCTCGTAAGTACGAAAATCTTTTTTTTGAGTGCCGGTGATTCAAAAAGATTTATACCAAACCTTATCCGCATATCAGCAAAACCAGTACGGGTAGCAATTATATCACGCCCATTTATTTGCCAATCCAAATGTGCGCACATAGCCAAAACCAAGATTATTGCTCTGGATGGTAAAATCAGCAATGGGCAGTGTGGCTCAGTAACCACATTTCCTTTTAAAAAAATATACGAAAATCCAATGGCATTCATATTTTTTGGCAGGTTGGCATAAAATCTTGATTCAAGGTACTGCCCATTTGCAATAGTTGAAAGGAAAAATAAAGGTATTATTAGAAATACAAGAATCGGCATGCCTTTATGCAATCTGCTCATAACGCTGATAGGTTTTATATAATAAGCTAAATGAACAAAACTTATAGTTATCATTGGATACTAAAATAAAAAGTATAAAGAAAAGCTTTTTGTTTATGTGATTTTTTTACTCCTTTAAAAACAACTAAATCTTAAATTTTAGCAACGCAGGATTCTTTCCTAATACCCTTGTTTAAAAAACTTGTATGCAATCGAAAGCATTAAAATGCGGGGTTAAGTTAAGTGTGAATTGGCAATAGTGAATGATTAATATTTCACCATTCACCATTCACAAATCGATACATCATTTTATTCTTAACTTAGCAATAGTTTATCGGCAAAAAAATAATGTTCTTTTTAAATCTAAAAATACCTTTCTTCTATTATTTTTTTATGATGGTAAAAATGGCCCAATGTAATGAAACCCACACTGACAACATTGTTAGGGTTATTACTGGCCAGGCCGGTTCTTGATAATTCTTCTTCAGAGAAACTTTTAAACAATAATTCTGTAGCGGCACGAACTGCTAAAAATTCATCTGCCAGGCTTTGCCATGTTCTTTCATTGGCATGCGTATTGGCTGCATAACTGTTTTCATCAAAACCAGGTAATGAAAAAGTTTCTTTTCTTGCAAAGCATAATGCCCGGTAACAAAAAATTCTTTCTGTGTCTGTAATATGTTGCTGCAAATCTTTCAAGGTCCATTTGCCGGGTGCGTAGGCGTAGGTTGACTTTTGTTCGTCGATACTGTCAAGAAGATTTTTTACCTGGACTGCCTGCTTCGTAAATCCTGCTAACAGGTCATCATCTTGCACTTGGTCGATATATTTTTGAAAATAAGGTGCATAGGTTGTTGGGGATGGCTTAGACATACATTAATTTTTATGAGTTGTAAAAATAGGCTGAGTCAAAAGTAAATATATTTAACACAAATGTCCCGATATTTTCGGGGAAGTACACAACGAAGAAAAAGGACACAAAGCGATACTTTATGCATCGATATTCTTTGTGTCCTTTATTATTCTTTGTCGTCGTTTTGTGAAACTAACCCTGCTTATTTTTTACCATTGTAGGCTTGGGTAATACTTCTGTTTGCTTTCTTTCGCCCGTTAAAGTAGCAGCTAATTTAATAGCTTCGTATGCATTTAACAAACCCCCTGATACTGATAGTTCACTCAGTTTTGTTTTTTCTTTTGTTCCGGGAATATTTACATCTATACCAGGATCAACTGCAGATTTTTCAATAATGTATTTTAATTGTTTGGCGCTTAGTTTAGGATAATATTCTAATAAAAATGCAGCAGTACCCGCCACTACAGGGCAAGCCATACTTGTACCGGATGCATGACCATATTTATTGCCACCTGGTACTGAAGAATATATTTGTACACCCGGTGCAAATACATCAACCTGTTGTTTACCATAATTGCTGAAGCTGGCGGTAATACCACCATTTTTTGGGTCGCCACTTGCGCCAACAGTAATCCAGTTGTTAGCTTTTTTTCCGTTATCCAAATAAACAGGGCTGGGGAAATTATCGGTACTATCAACATTTTTAGCATCATTACCCGCTGCGTGTACCAATAGTACCCCTTTGCTTTCAGCATATTTTACTGCATCATCAACCCATTTTTTTTCAGGCGAAATACCTTTGCCAAAACTCATGCTTACTACCTGTGCGCCATTATCAACTGCATAACGAATGGCATTGGCAATGTCTTTATCATGTTCGTCGCCATCAGGTACGGCACGTATCATCATAATACGTACATTATCTGCAATGCCATTTACACCTGTATTATTATCTCTTACTGCTGCAATAATACCTGCACAATGTGTTCCGTGAAATGGAGTGGCAGCCATCAAATCGCTGTTACCATAAAAGCGGTCATTAATATCCGTTTCGTCATCCTGTACAATTTCTTTACGGTATGGTTTTGGGGCATTATCGGCTGCGTCTGCTTTTGCCAGTTCGCTATTTAATTCACTTATAATTTGTTTATTGGTTACCTCATTGCTGCTATTTCCTTTGCACAGTTGCAGTAAAAACCCTTTTGTTCTTTTTGCATCAGCATTGGCAGAGGTATATTTTTCCAGGTCGTTACAATCATATTCATCTTTAGCCAGTTCTTTCATAATAACCGAATCGCCTTTTATAAAGCCAGGTAATAGCTGTTTTAGAAGAGATATTTCTGCCTGGTCTACACCGCCAACAATTTCCTGCTTCGCTTTTTTATACATTTCAACTTCCATCTTTTGTGCCGGCTGAAGCGCTGTTTCATCCGGGATTTCTGAACCATACTTTACTTTTAAATCATTGTAAACACGGGCAGCTTCATGACTGTCTTCTTTTACATTTCGTCCATCTTTTCCGCCAATAAAATTCCAGCCATGTATGTCATCAACATAACCGTTTTTATCATCATCAATTCCGTTGCCCGGTATTTCTTTTGGGTTGGTCCATAAAATGGGTTTCAGGTCTTCATGTAAAGTATCAATACCACTATCAATAACTGCAACAATTACCTGTTTGCTTTTTAATTTTTTATCCTTTACAAAAGCATATGCCTTATCGAGGCTTATGCCATAATAACCTGTGCTGGCCTGATCAAGCTGGTGCCAATTATTAGGAACAGAATCTTTTGCTTTTTGTGCAAATGCGTTAGCACTTATCAAAATAACTACCGTAAAAAAGAGTTTCTTCATTATTTAAAATTTATATTTATGCAATTTATTACAAATCAATTATATCAACTAAAGTTTGTGAAAATAAGCGTTGTTTATAGTAAAATATTAACAGGTTTTTATAAAGAAATCAGTTTCACAAAAAAGCCCTTACCTAAATTAATGGAGGGGTCAATTGTTTTTTCGAACAGGCCATACACTGTACTGCCACTTCCACTCATGGCTGCATAGGATGCTCCCATTGTATATAATGTTTCTTTTATTTCTTTAATTAAAGGGTATTTGTTAAACAAGGATGCCTCAAAATCGTTTGTTAATAATTGTTGCCAGTTATTTACCGGTTGCGCTATTATATTTTTTAATGATACCGAAGAATGATTTATTTTTTGCATGCCTGGATAACCGAATGCTGCTGCTGTATTTACATGAATGCCTGGGTTAACCAACATCAATTGGTATGCAGAAAGATCCAGCTTTATTTTTTCCATTATTTCTCCACGGCCGGTTGCAACACAGGGTTCATTCAAAATAAAAAAGGGGCAATCGCTTCCTAATTGTAAAGAATAGTCAATAAGCTGAGTGGTTGACAGATTTAAGGTAAACCGGTTATTTAAAAGCTGTAAGGTAAAAGCCGCATCAGCAGAACCACCACCCAAACCAGCACCCATGGGTATAGCTTTGTGCAGGTGTATTTTTACGCCGGGTAAATTTGGAAAATCTTTTTTTAGTAAATGATAAGCTTTGCTACATAAGTTTGTTGCAGCATCCCCGCTGATAGTGAGGCCCGAACTGGTAAATTGTATTGCATCTATATTACCCGAAGGAATTATTTCCAGCGCATCTTTTAACGGAACAGGATAAAAAACAGTTTCTATATTGTGGTATCCATCTTGCCGTTTATTAAGAATGTGAAGGCCAAGATTAATTTTGCAATTGGGAAAAACAACCATTTTATTTAAGGGATAATTGATAAATTATAAATTGATAATAATCAACTTTAATGTTGTGTGTTTACTTTTTGCCAGCAGACAAAAAATGAACTTTAGAATTTTACTTTGTCCCTGTCACAATAATATGTTGCAGGTCCGCCTAAGCAGCCCGCTTGGTATTTACCTTTATAAATAGGGCTGTATGTTGTGTCACCTGATTTACTTATGCGTATTGTTAAAACTACTGCATCGCTATGACTAATTTTATAAACCTTGTCTGTATGTTTGCATATTGGGCAAATTACTCTACCCAAAGCATTGCGATTAAGTTGTCCAGGAACATAGAATGTCATTTCAGGTGTGTCACTTTCAAATGTCGTTACCGATGCAATTAATAAGGTGTCAATGCCCAAACCAGTACAATAAAAGTCAAACGATTTTTCTTTGTTAGGAGTAAAAGTAATTTCAAAGTCACCGTTGTTGTTAGTCACAGATTTTGCTAATATTCTATTGTCACCTTTTACAAAAACAAGCAATATGTCAACATAGGCAGAAGTATCTTTTGGACTTTTCTTTAAATGGCCTGAAATGGTCACAGGATTAGTTAAGGGTCTAAACCCTACGAGAATTGTTGAAAGGAAAATTGTCGATATGTAAATTATTAAACGCAATATCTTAAAGTGACGCAAATCTTTAGTATTGATGAATTAATTAAATAAGTAGAATGATGCTTTTTAAGATTATCCATTATCCATTAAAAAATTATCCATTAAAAATCACTTTCGTAGTTTTATTTCATCCCTGATTGCAATGGCCCTGATATAATCTTCCTGTTCCAATACTTCGTTAAGAAGCGTATGCAATTCCTCTATAGATAATTTACTAAGTTCATCCTGGCCGCCTGTTTCTGTAGTAACCGGCGCAGTGGATTTTTTTGCATCACTATCCATTAAGATACCGGCATTATCTAAAATATTGTCATAGGTATATATTGAACAGCCAAAGCGAACTGCCAATGCAAGTGCATCAGAAGTACGGGAGTCAATTTCTACAGTATCATTCTGGCTGCTGCAAACCAGCTTGCTGTAAAATA
>JAYVZR010000380.1:0-10012 GCA_043783135.1 Ferruginibacter sp.
ATAGCTTTTTTATGCAACAACCGCCTTACTATCCAATAAACAAACTAATACTAATCCACCCCATGGGGATAACGCTAAAGTTTTAATGCGTTTGCCCTGATGATTGATAGGCAAAGCCATTCATTTGCCTATCTTTATTTTAATAAGGCTAAAAATTTTTACATTTGCAGGTAATAATAAAGAGTTGATGCTAAAAGGTATATATCATTCATTACAGGAACGTAAGCGGCTCGGCAAAAAATCATTTGCTGTTTTAATTGATCCTGATAAGGTAAATAATAATAATGTAGAGCAAACTGTACAGCTTGCTATAAGTGCCAGGGTTGATTATTTTTTGGTTGGCGGAAGCCTGGTAATTTCCAGCTATCTTGATGAATGCCTGCAACTGATTAAAAAAAACTGTTCAATCCCTACAATATTATTCCCCGGCAGCCCTTCACAGGTGAGTAAATATGCAGATGCTTTATTATATCTTTCTTTGATAAGTGGCCGCAACCCTGAATTGTTAATCGGACAACATGTTGTATCTGCCCCAATAGTTAAAAAAAGCGGTCTTGAAATCATGTCTACCGGTTATATGGTTATAGATGGAGGAGCCCCTACCACGGTTTCCTATATTTCAAATGCAAGCCCGATACCGGCAGATAAAAATGAAATAGCTGTATGTACTGCAATGGCCGGCGAAATGTTGGGAATGAGCCTGATATACATGGATGCAGGCAGTGGCGCCAAACGGCCTATCAATGAAAGCATGATTGAAAAAGTATCGCAGGTTATAGAAGTACCTTTAATAATCGGAGGCGGTATTACAGACCCTGAAAAAGCCTACCTTAATTGCAAGGCAGGGGCCGATTTAATTGTAGTAGGCAATGCCATTGAAAAAGATGCGTCGCTCATTAAAGAAATGGCAGCGGCAGTGCATAGCGTGGCCGTAAAAGTTGTATAAAGTTTTAGAAAGTACCAGTTTTAATAATTCTCCAACTTCATTGGACAAAATTAAATCAGCAAAGGTTTTGAACACTTGTGGACGGAGTCCTGCGCCAGTGGAGAGTAAAATACATTTATAATATGATAGCGTTAGATTTTTTGGTTTATTATTTAACATATTGGTTTGAAAAAAATAAAAAGAAACTTGTATGGTCTACACCCCTGCAACGTGCTATTTATGCAATAGTTTTTGCAATGGCTGGATTATTTAGTTTTATAGAAACTATATTAGAAAGTACTTTTTTGAAACAAAGTAATTTTAAAATATCGAGTTTTTTTATCGTGTTGGTCGCTGTTGTTTTAAATCAGCTACTAAATTATATTTATGTAAAACAAGGTAGATATGAATCTATTTCTACTATAGGTTTTAATCTGAATAATAATATGGGCGTGACTATTTCCATTTCTGTTATATTTTTATGCGCAATTGGGTTCCTAATAGGATATATACTTATAGTTCCAGCTGGCAGGTGAAAGTAGTAACAATAGGCGGAAGGACAGAGTCCTGCGCCAGTGGGGCAATGCCATTGAAAAAGATGCGTCACTCATTAAAGAAATGGCCGCAGCAGTACATAGCGTAGGCGTGAAGGTTGTATAAATTATTTTAAAGGGTATTTTTTTAAATGATTTTCTTTTGACTTACACTGTTAGACTGCCTTCGCAAGATCCAATAAACAATCCTATAAGTGATAATAAAGAACCTCCGCCAAATATGACTGGATGGTTCAAATGGATGTCTGTAGGGGGATGATTTTTTATCACTTATACGAAAAGTTTAGAGAAGAAATTAAAAGACCACCAAAGCCTGGTACTAGTGAACCCCAATTCAATCAATTCAATCATTAAAAATAAAATTTCTATCATGTTATTTTGGAAAAGGATTTCAAATATATCCGCATTTTTCTGTTTATTTATATTGATAATATTTTCCTTTTTCAGCGAATACACCAGAAAAAACATTGTACCACTTTATATTATTGGAGTTGTTGGTGTTGTTATTTTTTTGTTTTCTGAATTAATGAAATTTTACATAAAAAGAAGAAAAAAATGAATAAAAGTGAATGGAAAAGATTTTCAATTTACGAAACTATCCTACTGATTTTTATAAAGGTGTTATTAATAAAATCGATCCCCATTAGGAGCGAATGAGGGAACGGCAAAAAGCAGTAATCTTCCAGTGCCGTACCAGTTCAATTACTACAGGATAAAACTTTTTCGGCCGTAGCAGTACATAGCGTAGGCGTGAAGGTTGTATAAATTATTTTAAAAGGGTGTTATTTATAAACTCATCATTTCCTTAAACTTTACTGCCTGTCTTCTGCTTACTTCTACTTTTTCGCCTCCCCTAAGTTCCAACAATAATCCTCCGTTAAAATAAGGTTCAATTTTTTCAATCATCCGCATATTGACAATATGTTTTCTGTTGGCCCTGAAAAATATTTTTTCATCAAGGCGTTCTTCCAGTGCATTTAATGATTTTAATATAAGCGGTTTATTTCCTGCAAAAAATACTTTGGCATAGTTGCCAACACTTTCAAATAAACGTACATCCGATAACTTAACAAACCAGCAGCGTTCACCATCTTTTACAAACACCTGGTCGTTTTCTGTAAGCAGGCCACGGTTAAAAGCCTGTTGTGCCGCCAATTCTTTTTCTTCGGCCTGTTGTAATTTTTGTATGGCGTCTGCCAGCCTTTTTGGCTCAATTGGTTTCATCAGGTAATCCAATGCATTTACTTCAAAAGCTTTCAATGCATATTCATCATAAGCTGTTGTAAAAATTACATGTGGAGCTTTATCAAGTTCTGTCAACATATCAAAACCTGTTTTACCCGGCATTTGTATATCTAAAAAAATAAGATCGGGGCTAAGGGCATCTATTTTTTCAATGCCTTCATCAGCGTTGGCAGCTTCATCAATTACTTCCACATCCGGAAATTCGAGCAATAATTTTTTTAGTTCATTTCTTGCTAATCTTTCGTCATCAATAATAATTGCTCTTGGCATATTCAATTTATTTTTTTAAATATTAACAATAGAAGCAATGGTAGCCACAGGCATCGTTATCCTTGATTCTACCATATCTGAATCTACGTTTTTAATTTCAAAAGTTGCTTTACCCTGGTATAATAAATTAAGCCTGTACTGGGCGCTTTTTACTCCAAAGCCCTCTTCGTTTACATGGCTGCTTAACTGCCCTGAATTTTGTACTACAAGTTCATGGTGATCTTTTACAAAATCAGAAATAACTTTTATTTTACCCCCGTTTATTCTTTTACTGATACCATGTTTAATGGCATTTTCTACCAATGTCTGCAACATCATGGGCGGAACGGGCTGCCCCAGTGTATCTTCATCAATATCCATTTCAATAATCAGCCTTTCTTCAAAACGCATCTTTTCCAATGCCAGGTAATCTTTTACAATATCAAGTTCCCTTTCTAATGGAACTGTTTCTAATTTTTCGGTTTGCATACTGCTGCGCAAAATATTGCTTAGTTCTGTAATGGCAGTTCTGGCCCTGGAAGGATTTTCATCTACCATTGCCCTGATGCTGTTTAAAGCATTAAAAATAAAATGAGGGTTAATATGTGATTTAATTGTTTTAAGCTCAAGCTCTTTTACAACAGACTGTAATTTTAAAGTATCTACCTCCTGGCGCCTGTTACGTTCTACATAATGATAGATGTAATAAATAAGGTTCCATATAAACAGCAGAAAAAAGTTGTTGATGGCAGTACGGGCTATTTCATTTGCCAATGAAATTTTAGGGCCACCGGTATCCCTTAAATTAAGCGCTTTTTCTACTGCAACATCGGCACAGGCATATACAACAGCAAATGCCAGGGTTAGAATTATAAAAACAATAATTTGTGTTTGTAAGGGTTTTTCTAAAACTTTATATTCCCTTATAACCATTCGCATAAGATGGGTAATTACAATACCCAGCAAAACACTAATGGCAATCAGTAAAAGAAAATTATCAACTTTACGAACTGACAAGGTTAAATAAAAAAAAGTGGAGATGGCCAGGCTTGTTCCCCAGCCAATAAACTGACAAATCCAATATTTAGATATTTTGTTTAACATAAGACTGCAAACATACAAATTACTGTACCGCAGCTATACCCTTTTTTTATTAATGGCTAAATGCTGTTGTAAGAGGTTGGCAACAAATAAATATAATATTTGAGCCCTGTGCTTGTTTTTTGGATATAAAATTCTAAAATTGTATAACAATTAAGTTCTGTGTTTATTAGGGGCTGGTATTTTTAAAAATCTAAAATTAAAATTTGTATGTCATCACATTCAGAAACAGTGGAAACCGATGAAAGAACAGGTAATGGCTTAAAATGGTTATTACTGGTATTGTTGCTTATATTAATAGCAGCAGCAGCTTTTTATTTTATGGGTACAACTGTACATCAATCCGAAAAAGAGCCATCTACAGAAGTAGCAGAAACAAGTGTAAAAGTTGAAACGCCTGCACCTGTAGCTTCAGCATCAGGTACTGTTGATACAAGTGGCAATTATATATACGACCTTGGAAAAATTATTACCATTGAGTTACCAAATGGAGCAGGTGTTTTAAAAGTGGGTGAAAATTCTACAGAAAGCCGGTTGTATAAATTTTTGTCAAACCCGGCTGCTACCATTGATACCGTTAAGGGCAACTGGTTTGAATTTACAAATGTGCGGTTTTTAACAGGTGGTACAAAGATTGACTCTGCTTCTGCATTGCAATTAACAAATATTATTTTATTGAGTAAAGGGTTTCCTGCTGCCAGTTTTAAACTGGGCGGATATACAGATAATACTGGTGATTCTGTTGCCAATGTAGTACTTTCTCAAAAAAGGGCCGAAGCCGTTGTGGCAGCATTAAAAAAATTAGGTATCAGTTCAAAATCCTTAACAGCAGCTATAGGTTATGGTCCTCAATTTCCTATCGGTGACAATGCAATTACATTGGGTAAAGCCATGAACAGGAGAGTAGCCATTAATGTAAAGTCTAAATAAAGTTTTGTAACATATTGTAAAACTATAAGCGTTTTTTTAAGATACCCTTCCATTATTTCAGGAAGGGTATTTAATTACATATCAGAAGCTGTCAAAAAATGATTTTCAAGAACGTCTTATAATTAAAAAATGGCCGGTGTGGACTCTGCCGAGGCTGGTGTCTCCACCAACCTCGAAATGGGAGACGAAAATTTTATTTTTAAACAGCTTCTCAGTAATAAAATGATTGCTTACCTGTTCACCACTTAATTGATTATTTTTACAACATGGCAAATCCTAATTTAAATAAAGATGGTGAATTGTTGAGCCCTGCAGAAAAGGAGTTTGAGAATAATATACGCCCCAGTGAGATGGCAG
The DNA here is from genome assembly GCA_043783135.1 of Ferruginibacter sp. Classification (GTDB taxonomy): domain Bacteria; phylum Bacteroidota; class Bacteroidia; order Chitinophagales; family Chitinophagaceae; genus Ferruginibacter. The sequence goes on from JAYVZR010000380.1 coordinate 5,362, forward strand.
ATTTTAGTGGTCAGCCACAAACTATTGAAAACCTGCGGATATTTATTAAGGCCGCCAAAATAAGAGGGGAAGCTTTGGATCATATTTTATTTCATGGCCCGCCGGGATTGGGTAAAACAACTTTAAGCAGGATTGTAGCCAATGAACTGGGCGTAAGCATTAAAGAAACCAGTGGGCCAGTTATTGAAAAACCAGGCGACCTTGCCGGACTGCTTACCAATTTAGAACCCAATGATGTATTGTTTATTGATGAGATACACCGGCTGAGCAATGTAGTAGAAGAATACCTGTATGCAGCCATGGAAGATTACCGCATTGATATTATGATTGATAGCGGTCCCAATGCTAGAAGTGTACAAATCAACCTGAACCCTTTCACATTAATTGGTGCAACAACAAGAAGCGGTTTACTAACGGCTCCCTTATTATCCCGTTTTGGTATTAAATCCAGGTTGGAATATTACAATGCAGCAACGCTTCAAAAAATAATTATTCGTTCTGCAGGTATTTTAAATACCACTATTACAAGCGAAGCCGCAGATGAAATTGCCCGGCGCAGCCGCGGCACACCACGTATTGCCAATGGCTTATTAAGAAGAGTCAGGGATTTTGCACAGGTACTAAATGATGGGGCCATTGATATAGGCATTACCCAACATTCGTTACAGGCTTTAAATGTAGATGAACATGGTTTGGATGAAATGGATAACCGTATATTAAATGCTATTATTGATAAATTTAAAGGTGGGCCGGTTGGCATTACTACCATTGCCACTGCAGTTGGCGAAGAACCGGGTACACTGGAAGAAGTGTACGAACCTTTCTTGATACAGGAAGGTTTTTTGCAACGTACTGCAAGGGGGAGGGAGGTTACTTTAAAAGCATATCAGCATTTAGGAAAAACTGCTCCGGGAAAAGAGGGTACAGGCAATTTATTTTCTTAAATATTTAGAAGCTGTTTGAGTTATTTGCACTATCCTTTATTGGGCTAAAGCCCTGGCATTTTATTCTAAATTAACCCCGGCATTAATGCCAGGGTTAATACTAAAATGATATTGGGTGGCTTTAGCCCGATTTCATAAACTAAAAAATTCGAAATAACTCAAACAGCTTCTTAAGCTCGCATACTTACTAATATTACAAAAGCCACCTTAAATAAGATGGCTTTTTGTTTATACTTTTAAAATGCCTTTTATGAAGCCACCAGCCTGAATCCATTACCGTGGATATTTACAATTTCTATTGTATTGTCTTCTTTTAAATACTTGCGGAGTTTGGCAATGTATACGTCCATGCTACGGCCATTAAAATAAGTATCGCTGCCCCAGATTTTCTTTAAGGCAATTTCTCTTTGCAACAGATCGTTTTTATATTCGCAAAGCATTTTTAATAATTCATTTTCCTTAGGTGATAAGGTTTGTACTTTTCCTTCAAAACTAAGTTCCCTAAGGCGTGGGTTAAAATGGTATTTTCCCATATCGAATTCTGCATTCACTTCGTCGCGGTGCATTTCTTCATTGCGTTTTAATATGGCCTTTATTTTCAAGAGCAATACTTCACTGTCGAAAGGTTTGGTAATATAATCATCTGCACCCAATTTGTAGCCTTCAATAATATCGTCCTTCATTGTTTTGGCAGATAAAAAGAATAAGGGAACATCGGGATTGATATCACGGATTTCTTCTGCAAGTGTAAAGCCATCCATATTGGGCATCATTACATCTAACAGGCAGATATCAAATTTTTCACGCTGAAAAGCTGCAAGGCCAAGGCGTCCATCCCTTTCTAAAATTACTTCGTAATCGTTTAGTTCCAGGTAATTTTTTAATACCATACCCAGGTTGGTATCATCCTCACATAATAATATTTTGGGTTTAATAGTTTCCATGTTTAATAAGTTTAATGGCAAATAAAATTAATTCATATTTTAAATAACGAATATACTGACTAATTTTTTGTTAAAGATGTTTTATAATATACCCGGAAATTTACCTGGCATAGTACTATTTTTTATGAGGGCTAAAAATAGCCATCCAGTAAAGGGATGGTTATTTTGTTTTCAAGCAGATGAGTTCATTATTTAAAATCTGCCTCAGTTACATCTTCGTTTAACTTGATGCTTACATATTTAATAGTAAGTTCCTGTCCTCCGGTATTTCTTGTTATTTCAAATGGCAGCAGGATATTTCCAGTTTTTTTATAATCTTTATATTCTGCGGATTCTATTACTTCCTGGTCTCCTTGTTTTGTAGTTGTTTCTTCTTTCAACAGCAAGCCACTTTTAATAGAATATTCCTGTACAGATAATTTGCCACTGGGCATTATTACTTTTACCCGGTAAGTTTCCTCATCATTTATTTTACCAACACCTAAGTATTCTGTTTTGTAGGTGGCATCACTAATGTAATATAATTGCGGGATAACTCCCTTCTCATCCCGGCTTGTTTTTATTTCCTGCTCTGTCATTTCTTTCTTTTGCCCCATTTGCTCCATAAAACCCTTGCCACCATCAAATACACTTTTCATAACAGTTGTTTTACCCATTTTAATTTCTGTTATTTCTTTATTGGGATTCATTTTTTTATTAACACCTTCAAACGTGCGCCCCATCATATCAAGCGTTATAACCGATGATATGCTATTGATTTTTGCAATTTCTTCTTTTCCGCCAATGGCTTTAAGATATGCCCCTACAATTTCATACACCGAAATATTATTAGTTGTTTTAGCCGTTTGCCCAACTTTGGTATCAATGGTTTTCTCTATTACAGGATCTGCGTAGCGGTCATACTTTTTTATAGGGTAACCAAGCCGCATTAGTTTAGGTACAATTTTTTCGTCATTACCCACAATTACGATCCTTGAATTGTTTTCGCTAAAATATTTTTCCGATACATTTTTTACATCCGTTAAAGTAACACTATTTATTTTTTGCAAAAAGGTTTTGTAAAAATCTTTGGGCAAATTATTAATTAAAATATTGGTAGCAAATCTTGCTGTAAGTGAAGGGTCTTCCATGCCTAAGGCAAAATATCCATTGTATTTTGCTTTCGCAATATTTAGTTCTTCCGCGGTAATTTTTCCATCCCTCATGTTTAATATCTCTCTAAATATTTCTGCTGTTGCACTATCTACTTTATCATTTCTTACTGCAGCTGTTGCATTAAACATGCTTTGAAAGCGGCCACTACCAATACCCGACCTGCTGTCATAAGTAAAACCATGCTTTTCCCTAAGGTTCAATAGCAATTTCCCGTCAGCACCACCACCCAATACCTGGTTTGCTATCAATACAGCATGATAATCTTTACCATTCATCGGATTATTTACCAGGTTGCCAATATTTATTTCGCCCTGCACTGCGGTAGGCACATTCACAAAATCAATTTCTGTTTTTACAGGATTTGCCGCTAGTGGAATTACCTGCAGGGTTAATTTTTTCCCTGTCCATTTTGCAAATGCCGACTCTGCCAACACTTTTGCAGCTGCGGGTGTAATATCACCTATGAAAGTTAAATAAGAACGGGATGGACTAATGAAATTTTTGTAGGCTTCCTTTACATCTTCAAGGGTTAAACTCTTTACAGTTTCTTCTGTTGTAAATTCTCCCTGGGCTGTTTTTTTACCATAGCTTAATGCCTGGTTGACCCTTAGCGCTATAGCGGGTACATTTTTTTCATTTGCTTTTAAACCGGTAATAGTTTGCGATTTTAGTTTATCAAAAGAAGCAGATGGAAAAGAAGGGTTTTTTAAACCGTCGGCCATTAAATTAAATGCTTTTTCAAAATACCTTGTTAATGCACTCACAGAGCCACCACTTGAATAGAGGCTTACTTCAGCCCCCATTATATCTACTGCTGCATCAAACTTATCCTTTGTCATGGTGGTAGTACCTTCGCCTAACATCTGACCCATTAAATCCAGCCGACCTGCTTTTTTGCCTTCAAATACCGGCCCCGCATCAATAGATAATGATGCGCTTATTTTTGGTAATTTGTGATCTTCTACAACTAATACCGTCATCCCATTGGGCAATGAAAATATTACAGGGTCTTTTATTGAAATTACAGGCGCCGGACCAGCTGCAGGCTTTTTTGACCTGTCAACTTTTATTTGTGCAAAGCCCTGTTGTAAAAAAACAACACTCAATGCAACTATGATTACTTTTTTCATTGAATTAATTTTATGCTATAAGTATATTGATGAAAATAAACAGTTATCCAATTATTTTTTTGGTAAATAATATAAAGCCAGGCGTTGATTTTTGCTAAGATATTTTTTGGCTACGTTCTGAATATCTTCCCTTGTTATTTTTCTTATTTCCTCCAGTTCAGTATTGATGTTATTGGAGTTATTGTAAAAAGTATAACCATCAGCAAGATTTTCTGCCACACCTAGCATTTTACTGTTTTTACCTATAAAGTCGTTTTCAAACTGGTTTTGTAATTTGGTAAATTCAGTTTCAGTTATAAGGGTTGTTTGTAGTTTTTCCACTTCCTCATCCATATCTTTTAACAGTGTATCCAGTGGGGTATTGTTATTAGGAAGCGCATAAATAATATAGGCACCATAATCTTCTAGTGAATAATTAAAAGAGCCTACCTGCAGGGAATTTTTTTTGTCGTCTACCATTTTTGTAAACATCCGGCTG
>JAYVZR010000381.1:0-9980 GCA_043783135.1 Ferruginibacter sp.
TAACCCCAGCCTTAAGGCTGGGGTTAGAAACAGCTACAACCCAGTATGGGCTTTAGCCCTGAACGATATCAAATAAAACTAAACACTAACAAGTCTTGACGAGATAAAAAATAACTTCAAACTTTAAATCGGGAAATAGAACGGAAATGAGAAAAACGGATAAATCTCGAGAGTGCCGGGGTTAATTATCAGCGTGCAATTGCTGTCTTTATTGGGGCTAAAGCCCCTGGAGGAATATACTTCATTAACCCCAGCCTTAAGGCTGGGGTTAGAAACAGCTACAATTTAGTATCGGCTTTAGCCCTGATAGAGCTGAAAATAACTCCGCCTTTTAAGATGTAAAGTTTAGCTTGTAAAAAATAGATTATGGCATACGCAAAAATAATGATACATGCAGTTTGGAGTACTAAAAACAGATACCCTTTTCTTTCAAAAGATATCCGTAAAACATTAATCGAACATATAAAAACAAATGGAAAAATAAAGGAAATTTTTATTGATCGGCTAAATGGCCATACAGAACATTTGCATTGCCTGATGGAATTGAATGCGGATATGAGTATCAGCAAAGTGATGCAATTGATTAAAGGAGAATCTGCATTTTGGATAAACAAACATCATATCACTTCTTCAAAGTTTGAATGGGCTGATGAATATTTTGCGGTATCGGTTAGTGAGTCAATGTTAGATAAAGTAAGGGCTTATATTGATGGCCAGGAGGAACACCATAAGAAAATAACTTTTACTCAAGAGTATGATAAGTTTATTAAAAAATATCATTTTGAAGATTATGGCTAAAGCCATTTGTTAGTGAACCTGACAAACCCCAGCCTAAAGGCTGGAGTAAATGAACACTATATTGAACTTTAAACGAAATAATAATTTTAATATCTCATATCAGTTTAAAAAAATCTCATCAACAAAAATCCACCCTTTATCATTTTTTCCCTTGTGCCAGGCGGGTAATTTAGCAACCGGCACTACTACAATTTTTACATACTTTTCTTTTACTGGTTTAAAGTCCAGCTGATACCCTTTCATGTAGGCAGGGGCTTCTTTAACAGGTTGCTCCGGATTTATTTTTTTTATAAGGCGAAGATTCGCCGGCGAATTACCTGCCCATACTTCTACCTGGTACGGAGGCATAATGTAACCGCCAATATTAATGATGCTGCTTACCGTAATAGATGAAATAGTTTGCAGGGTATCAAAATAAATAATTGCCTGCATCGGCTTCCCCCTAAAACCTATCCACTTACCATTCCCAAAATTAAAATCTCCTTTTTGTGCATCTGCCAGGATAGTGGCCGGGATTGCTTTATAAGGTGCATCAGGAGAAGGTTCTGCTAAACGAATTGAATCGATCCTATACCCAGCTTTGTAAAAAGTCCTTTCTGTTATATCGCTGCTCACCCACCCGGCTTTAAATGCTTTTGCTTTCACCGTCATATTCTTATCCAATATAAAATCGTTTTTGTATATGGGCGATTGAATACTGTCGGGTTCAGAACCGTCGGTAGAATAATGTATTGTAACTCCTTTTATATAGTGCTTTAATTTTAGCGGTGTTGGCCCGGTCAGTATTTGTTCTTCATTTTCTACTATGGGCCTGTTTAATTTTATAACAATGGTATCGCCTGCAAAACCTGTTTGTATACTGGTATTTTTAAATTGTTTTTTTAGCGATGCAATATCCTGTAATTGTGCAGGTGTACTCCATATAAACAGTTCTGTAAGTTTTGGTAATGCCACCAGCACACCAATGGCAGCAACATTTACGCCGGTACCTGATAAGGATAATTGCTTTAACTCTTTTAAATTATTTAAGGCGGCCAAACCTTTACCCTTAATATTTGTAAAAGATAAATTGAGTTTACGCAGGTTGGTAAATTGTGCAATTGTCGAAAGGTCATCATCTGTAACAGGCATCTTATTTAAATTGAGCGACACTACCTGTTCCTTCACAGTTAGCAATTCTTTTAACTGCTCAGCTTTAAATTGGGCTGCACTATAAAATTCAACACCTAAGGCTGGCGAGCCAAGCGCCAGCGGTGCTACAAGCCGGTAATTATTCAGCAGCGCTTTTATTTTACTATCCTCCGCAGGTTTAAAAATATACTCGTCTGTTTCAATAGTATTAAACAAAGCTGCCGCTAAAATTCGTAGTGTATCCGTTTGCGGTAGTGCCGCAACTTTAACTGTATCATTCGCTCCACCTCGTATCCAGTGATACAGAATACTTACTTCTTCGTCGGTCAATTGTGGCTTGCCGGTAGGGGGCATATGTTTTTTATTCTCCAGCGGAAGGTGCAACCTGCTTAACATTAGTCCAAAATCTTTTTGTGTTGAATCCCATAGCTTGCCATCTTTTCCACCTTTTAATAAAGCAGCAAATGATTCCATCACCAGTTGACCCTTTGCTTTTTTTGGATTGTGGCAACTGATACATTTTGCATTCAAAACAGGTTGCACCATATTGGCATATACTATTGCATCTTCAAACAAAACATTGGGCAGTGGTTTATCATTGGTAACTGGTGCCAATAAAAAATTATCGCCATGCGTTATATCAGCCCCCAGGTGGCCAGTAATAATAATAACCCCAATGCTGCTTATTGCAACCGATACCAACGCAGCTTTCAAACGCCTTATACTTTCTCTGAAACTGTACCATGCAAAGCACAATAAAGACATTACAATACCGCCCCATTTATGCCAGGCCACTACTTCCTGCGTATAGCCGCCCTCTTTAGAAAGTAACAACCCCATTAACGCACTGGTTACCGCTGTTATGGAGGCCAGCAATAATAACCCATCACCCATACTTTGCTGTTCGGCTGTAGTTGACTTTTTAAGGCCCAAAAACAGTTCCCAGAAAATACATAATAGTACCAGTACTATAGGAAAATGTAACAGCAACGGATGCATGCGCCCGATGGTTTGCACAAACGGAGGTATTGATAAACGGCTTTCAAATATTAGTAAAAAAACCAGCAGGCAGTTCAACGCAAAACCGGCATTATACAAAATCGCTTTCCATCGCTGCATAGATTACTACAGTTTATTCATCAATAAAATAAAAAACAGTCTCACTAAATTACGGGTGATAATTTATAAGGATATACTTTATCTGAGTTCCATTGAGCGATGTATAAATTTTCTTCGTCATCCACACAAACATCATGCGGATATTGAAAATATTTTATTGTCTGCTGCATCTCCTGCAGTTTGTTATCAACATAAGTTGGTTCGCTGCCGCCCAGGTTTGAAACAACTTTAAAATTTTTATCCAATATGGTTACAAAGCCTGATTGTTTCCACAGGTTTGAATTACTTTGTAAAACTGCTGCATACAAATAATCTCCTTTTATCACCGGCCGGCAAACCCATGCGCCGGGTAAAGGAATGGTATCAATATATTCTCCATTAAATGTATACCGTTTAAAAGCATTCTGCTGACGGGATGTTACCAGCAGGCAAGGCCTTTTTGCATCTCGGTTATCTACACAAACACCATGAGCATTTAGCAAATGTTTTGGTTCATCGCCCTTTCCTCCAAAATGATTAATGTAACGCCCCTTTGAATCATACTGAATAATAAAATCTTTGCCATATCCATCTGCTACATAAATATCACCATTGCCAGTAATGGCGGTTTCAGTAGGAATGTATTCCTCTGCCTTTGAATACTGCCCTGTTTCTTTTGGATAATCCAGCACCAGCAATACGCGGCCATCAATAGTAGTTTTAATTACCTGGTGCCGGTTATTATCGCAGATAAATAATGTATCGGTACCATTTTCATTGGATAACGTTAGTCCATGTGCACCGGGATATTCAGTGCCCCAGGTAGTTAATAATTTTCCACCTTTATCATATATGAGCACATTATTTTTTGTTTCGTTGGTCAATAAAATAATACGGCCCTTGCTATCCTGCACCATTTCATGACAATCTTTTACAGGATTACGGGCAGTGTCCGCATGGCTCCAATGATTATTGAGGCGATACCGTTTATTATTTTGCCCAAGCAATGGGTCTTCTTTAAAAGCCAATGATGGCTGGTATATTAATCCCGCTGCTGCGATAGAAGAATTTTTTATAAATGTTCTGCGTTGCATATGTTTATTTTAATTGCCATTTTTAAAAAAAAATATTTTTATTGATTCAGCATTTTTCATTTACTCATTACCGTTGTGTCAAACACCTGTACTGTTGCTTATTTTATTCAACCCTGTTTTTTAATCGTTCAGTTATGTGACCCTGTACAAGAGTGCGACGCCACTAAAATTGAATGATGATTAAATGCCGGGCAAAAATTATTTTTCTTACGCCACAATTCCCTTCACCACTTTACCTGCGACATCTGTAAGCCTGTAACGCCTTCCAAGATGTTTGAAAGTTAGCTTCTCATGATCAATGCCCATCAAATGCAAAACTGTTGCATGAAAATCATTTACATGCACAGGATCCTTGATAATATTATATCCGAATTCATCTGTTTCGCCATATACACCTGGCTTTACCCCACCACCTGCCATCCATATTGTAAAGCATCTTGGATGATGGTCCCTTCCATAATTTTCTTTGGTGAGTGTGCCCTGGCAATAATTTGTCCTGCCAAATTCGCCGCCCCAAATAATAAGGGTTTCATCCAACAATCCTCTTTGTTTTAGATCAGTGATCAATGCAGCAGAGGCCTGGTCGGTATCCATGCATTGGCCGCGGATTTCTCCGGGAAGGTTTCCATGACCATCCCAACCCTGGTGATATAACTGAACAAAACGAACTCCATTCTCTGATAATTTTCTTGCCAGTAAACAGTTGGCTGCATAAGTTCCTGGTACAAGACAATCGGGCCCGTACAATTTTACGATATCTTCAGGCTCCTTGCTCAGGTCTGTTATTTCAGGTACGGCCGTCTGCATGCGATAAGCCATTTCGTATTGCTGTACCTTGGCATTTATTTCCGGGTCGCCAGATTCTTTAAAAATTTCTGCATTTAATTCTTCCAGTTTATCCAGCATTTTACGGCGATCTGTTTTAGAGATACTTTCAGGATTGTTAAGATATAGTACCGGGTTATCGCCACTGCTAAACTGCACTCCCTGATGAATGGAATCTAAAAATCCATTACTCCACAGTTTTGAATAAACACCTTGCCCGTTTCCTTTTCCTTTTGAAAGCAATACACAAAAAGCAGGCAGGTTTTTATTTTCACTTCCTAATCCATAACTAAGCCACGATCCCATGCTGGGGCGGTTGCCTACCTGTGCGCCTGTTTGAAAAAATGTAAGTGCAGGGTCATGATTGATAGCTTCTGTGTACATACTTTTTACAAAACATAAATCATCTACCACTTTAGAAGTGTATGGCAACAGTTCACTTATCCATGCCTTTGCCCGGCCATACTGATCAAATTTAAACATAGACCCGGCCAATGGAAATTTTTTCTGATCAGCCGTCATGCCAGTGAGGCGTTGTCCCATGCGGATAGATTCAGGAAGATCCTGGCCAAACATTTCAATCAGCTTTGGTTTGTTCTCAAACAAATCCAGTTGAGATGGGGCACCATTCTGAAAAAGATAAATTATTCTTTTAGCTTTTGGCGCAAATTGCGGCAACCCGCCTAACAACATTTCTTCATCAGTTTTGCCAGAAAAAAGATCTGGTATTAACAAAGAACCAAGGGCCGCACTGCCAATACCCAAACTTAATTTTGAAAGGAAACGCCGCCGGTTTAAATGAAGGCTGTGTTCCAGCATTTGTTTATCCATAATCAGGTTTTTATAATGGCCTCTTCCATATTATAAATCATATTGATCAGTTTCATTAATGCAGCAGTTGTATTTGCATCAACCTTTTTATCCATTGTAAATTCGCCCACATTTAATGTTGCAGCAGCATCCAGTTGCTTTTGCTTAAACTGTTGTAATTGGTCATCGTAATATAATTTTAAAATACTATTTTCTTTATCGGTTGCATTTCTACAGATAATGCGGCGAAATGCTTTTCTTATTTTTTCTTCTATGGTAGTATTTTCTTCCATCAGCTTTTCAGCAAATACCCTTGAAGCTTCCAGCACAGTCGGGTCGTTCATCATCATTAATGCCTGTAAAGGTGTATTGGTTTGTGAGCGTTTTACTTCACACTGGTCTCGGTTACTGGCATCAAACAACATCATGCCCGGTGGCGGTACGGTTAATTTTATAAAAGTGTACATTCCTCTTCTATACAATGCATCGCCCTTATCCTGTTTGTAGGTTGCCAGTACTCCCCTGCCTGAACTGGCCATTTCCCAAAGCCCTTTGGGCTGGTATGGTTTTACACTTGGGCCGCCGATGGTATTTACCAACAAGCCACTGCTGTATAAAATAATATCCCTTACAAATTCAGCTTTTACTTTTTGCCGTGGAGAACGTGAGAGGTAAATATTTTCAGGATCTTTTTTATAATTCTCTTCGTTTACTTTTGACGACTGCCGGTATGTAGCACTCATAACAACCTGTTTCACCAAACGCTTGATGTCCCAGCCGTGTTCCATAAAATCTGCCGCCAGCCAATCCAGTAAAGCGGGGTTAGTGGGCAGTTCGCCCTGCATACCAAAATCGCCAGATGTTTTTACAAGCCCCCTGCCAAAAAATTCCTGCCAGATATGGTTTACAAAAACCCTTGCTGTAAGCGGGTTATCATTGCTTACCGTCCATGCTGCAAGGCCCAGCCTGTTTCTTGCATTCGTTGCAGTGGTATCAAAGGCCATCACCGATTTTATTGCCGTAGGAAAAACTTCATAACCCGGCTGATCGTATACACCACGTTTCAGCAAAAATGTTTTGCGCAACGTATCTCTTTCACCCATTACAGAAACCATCAGGTTGCCCGTATCTTTTTTATCAATAAAAGATAAAAGGTTTTTAGTGTCATCATCAGTGATGTTGAGCACCGGCATTTTCGCCGGCTTTGATGCATTTACATCTCCTTCATAACCTATCTCTTTTGTATTATTAAAAAACGCAAATAACTGGTAATAATCTTTTTGAGAGATAGGGTCATATTTATGATCGTGGCATTGCGCACACTCTACGGTTAATCCTAAAATTCCTTTGCCGAAGGTTTTGGTTTTATCAAGAATATAACTGATTCGGTATTCTTCAGGAATCACACCTCCTTCTTCTGTGTATTTATGATTGCGGAAAAAAGCCGTGGCAAGTATTTGTTCTTTGTTGGCATTGGGCAGCATATCGCCCGCTATTTGCCAGGTAAGAAAAATATTGTATGGGATGTTTTTATTAAATGCATGAATTACCCAATCCCGCCATGCCCATTGTGTTCTTATATTATCATCCTGGTATCCATAACTATCAGCATAGCGTGCAATATCCAGCCAATGTACTGCCATCTTTTCGCCGTATGCCGGGTTATTCAACAGTTCATCAACATCAGCTTCATAAGCATTAGCATTTTTATTTGCCGTAAACTTATCCATCATTTTTTCGGATGGAGGCAGGCCGGTAAGATCAAGCGATACTCTTTTTAATAAACGTTCTTTGTCTGCTTCTACATTTGGCGTAAGTCCCTGCTGTTGCTGTTTGCTAAAAACAAAATAATCAATTTCATTTTTTGCAAGCTCCTTATTTTTTATTTCAGGCAGGGGTATTTTTACAGGTTTTACAAATGCCCAGTGCGGTTCATATTTTGCTCCCTGTAAAATCCATTTTTTAAATAAGGCAATTTCATTTGCCGATAATACACTTAAATGAGATGAAGGTGTTGGCATCAGGTAATCAGTATCGGTTGAGGATATACGCTTATACAGTTCCGACTCCCCGGGTTTGAAAGGAACCAGTGCAAAAGCGCCTTTTGTTTCTTTTAAAGGAGCAAAGGCGGAATCAGGTATATCCAATCTTAAACCGGCTTCCCGCTTATTAATATCCGGCCCGTGACACTTAAAACATTTATCAGATAAAATTGGCCTGATATTAAAATTATAGCTCACTTTATCTGCCATTGCTGCAACATCATTTTTTGCATGCATGCAGGCAAGCCAGCTGATAACCGTAACCAGCAGTAAAGCAGATACTATTATAATTTTAGATTTCATATAAATAAAAGCCAGCAATCTTTTGGCAGCGTTGAGTTTGATAAACTATATTATTAAAATTACTGAAATTATTATACTAGTGTTAAGTTAATCGTAAATTATAAATGAAGGATGGCAATTCACGATTGACCATTCACCATTGACGGTCAAACTATCTTTTATTTAATTTAAACCACCCTGGCCTCTATATAATTTCACTGTCCCGTTTAATGTTAGTTTTAATACAGTCATATACTTATCCCTTATTTTTTCTGGAACATTTATAAACACCAAACCCGGCACAGGGCTCCATGATATTTTACCCACTACTTTGGCAGCTAAATGTTGCGTAGTGCCTACAACAACAATATTCTTAATTTCATTCACAAGCCCTTTCAGCATAATGTTACCTGCTGTTTGTGCAGGTAAAAAAAGATAAAGAGTGGTGGAATCTTTTGATAAGGTAGTGGGCCCATAAAAATGCCCTTGTGGCAAACCGGGGATAGTTCCAAATATAGCTTCGCCATTTTTTTTATTCCATTTGCCAAGCTCTTTTAAAATATTTACCTGTTCGGGTGGTATTGTTCCGTCTTCTTTAGGGCCAATATCTAATAATAAATTACCCCCATTGCTTACTGCATCTACAAAAATAGAGATCACTTCAAAAGGTGTTTTATACGCTGTATCATCCCGGTGATAACCCCAGTTATTATTAGTAGTCATGCATAGCTCCCACCAGTTAAATTTTAGCCTGCTAACCGGGAAGTTCTGTTCTGGCGTTTCATAATCACCATAACCCTGTAACCTTCCGTTGATGATGGCGGCAGGGTTTTTACCGAGTATTTGTAACCTCAAATGTTCTGCCTCCCATTCAGCTGCACTATGTTCCCAATCCCCGTCAAACCACCACAGGTCAGGCTTGTAAGCAATATTTATTTCATCAATTTGCGCTTGAAGAAAATGTTGAAAATGTTTCCAACGTTCTGGTTCATCTGCAATTTTATAGCGGCTACTGTCCTTTATAAATCCGGGGTAATCTGGATAGCTCCAGTCAAGTAAAGAAAAATAGGCGCCACGCTTAATGCCCTGTTTATTCAGTGCTTCATAAAATGGTTGCAGTATATCCCGTTTGGCAGGAGTATTATCTTTTACATTAAAATGATTTTGTTTGGTGGGCCATAACGCAACACCATCGTGATGTTTGGTTGTGATGACGGCATACCTTGCACCTGTTTCTTTTATCAATGCGGCCCATGACTGTGGATTATATTTTGAAGCAGTAAACCCTTTCAACTGTTCAATATAATCTGTATAACTAATTTTTTTATTATAAAAGCTCCAGCTTTCATCAATGCCTTTTACTGCATAAATTCCCCAGTGGATAAATATGCCCAGTTTGGCATCAGCAAACCATTGCATTTTATTCTGTATTGAATCGGCATTTATTTTTTGCTGCGCATAAATTGTAACAGAAAAAAACAGGAGAGAGCTAATTAGCCAATTTTTATTATAAAAGGTTTTTCTTTTCATATTGAACACTGACCTGTTTGTTTTGATTGGCCTTGTATTTATTTTAACAACATGTTTTTTGATGGCAGTTTTTTCCACAAGCTGTAATTTATTGCTTTTTATGATCCGCCATACAATTGGTACTGGCTTTTCTACAATACGAGGTCTCTGCCTAATTTTTCTTAATATAAAAAAGCCTGAAAACTAATAAAGTATTAATTTTCAGGCTTTCAGTTTATTTAAATTTTTCTATTTCGGCTTATTTGCGTTGTACCTTTTATCAGGTGTACCGTCTTTTTTTAGCGGGCCGGCTGGCTGTTGAGCAGTTTTATACCTTTTGTCTGGAGTGCCATCTTTTTTTAATACCGTTCCGCCAGACGATACAGACTTT
>JAYVZR010000382.1:0-9975 GCA_043783135.1 Ferruginibacter sp.
GAATTACCTGATAAGAAACTGTTAGAAGCAAAACTACATCAGTCGGTAGAAAGAGCTAAAAATAGATTAACTCAGAAAATGGAAGACAATAATCAGTAAATCAAATACCAAGGTTAATGTTAATGGAGTTGAATCACCTTAACCTGTTACTATCTTTTATTAGCTTTTCGTCTCCATTAATTCCCCGGGCAGCCAATACCAGTGCAGCTATTATTACAATATGCAAAACAGCAGTAAAGGCATAATCACCCTTTGAAAAATCTTTTGTTTGCTGGTAATACAAAAACACCAGCAGCACATCAAGCAAAATAGCCACGATACATAACCATAGTTGCGTTACCCTATTTTTAAATAAAAAAATAGTTATCAGTGCCAATACCCCTAACCCAATTGTTACTATCATCAGGCCCAGGCTTTGTGTTCCATTCAATTGATGGTATAAATTATCCGGCAAATAAGTGCCGCTATAAAAAGATACTTTTAATGTAAGAAAGGTAAGAAGGGAAGCTATTAATAGCCAAATAGATTGAATACGTTGTATCATACAATTGTTTTTAAATTATCCAAGTTCGGGGTATAAAACAAACTGGCGCATAAATTCATTTACCTGCCCACGTACTGCATTTATCACATTTTCATCATCTGCATTCATCAAAACATTGTCCAGTACATTTACTACAAATTGCATATGTTCTTCCCTCATACCACGGGTGGTGATTGCGGCAGTACCTACACGTATACCCGATGTTACAAAAGCACTTTTATCATCAAAAGGAACCATGTTTTTATTTAGTGTAATGTCGGCTTTTACCAGCACCTGCTCAGCTTTTTTACCACTGATATTTTTATTGCGCAAATCAATTAACATTAAATGATTATCGGTACCGTTACTGATTAACTGGTATCCTTTATCAACAAATGCTTTAGCCATTGCCTGTGCATTTACTATAACCTGCTTAGCATAATCTGTAAACTCATCCGTTAAAATTTCACCAAAGGCAATGGCTTTTGCTGCAATAATATGTTGAAGGGGTCCACCCTGGATACCCGGAAAAACCGCCATATCTATAAGGTTACTCATTAGTCTTGTATTGCCTTTTACATCTTTTAAACCAAATGGGTTCTCAAAATCTTTTTTCATTAAAATAATACCGCCCCTTGGGCCACGCAAAGTTTTATGTGTGGTAGAAGTTACAAAATGGCAATGTTCAAAAGGAGAGCTTAATAATCCCTTGGCAATTAAACCGGCCGGGTGCGCCATATCACATTGTACAAAAGCACCCACTTCGTCAGCTACTTTTCTTATTCTTGCATAATCCCAGTCACGGCTATACGCAGATGCTCCGCAAAAAATTAATTTTGGCTTCAGCGACCTTGCTTTTTCTTCCAGTGTGTCATAATCAACTAAACCGGTTTCTTTTACCACACCATAAAAATGCGCTTCGTATAATTTACCAGAGTAATTTACCGGTGAGCCATGTGTAAGGTGCCCGCCCATACTTAAATCCAGCCCCAGTATTTTATCACCTGGTTGTAACACTGCCAATGCTACTGCTGCATTGGCCTGGGCACCGCTATGGGGTTGTACATTTGCATAATCGCAATTAAATATCTGTTTAATCCGGTCAATAGCTAATTGTTCTGTCTGGTCTACTATTTCGCAACCTGCGTAATACCTGCGGCCAGGGTATCCTTCAGCATATTTATTGGTCATAACACAACCCGATGCCTGCATAACCTGTAAGGAAGTAAAGTTCTCTGAAGCAATCAACTCAATGCCATGGCGCTGCCGCTCCATTTCCTTGTGTATTAAATCAAAAACCAGTTCATCTCTTTGCATGTTTTATTATTGAAGTGCAAATATACAAACCGAAGGTTACTTTAACAGGGGGATTAAAAATAATGCCATTTTTATCAGGTATAGTTTACACAAAATTCACTACTTTCACACACTGCTTACTATTGAAGCACCATCTTATAAAACAAAAATGCAGCATTCAGCAGATTAAGGTTTTACCATGAAAGCCATTATTCCAGTTGCCGGCGCAGGCACAAAATTGCGTCCACACACTTACACACAGCCTAAGGCCTTGATACCTTTAGCAGGAAAAACTATTTTAAGTATCATTGTTGATCAGTTACATGAAGCAGGCATTACCGATTTTATTTTTATTGTTGGCTACCTCGGTGAAAAGATACAGGATTTTGTAAAAGCCAAATACCCCCATCTGAATTGTCATTTTGTTTATCAAAATGAGCGATACGGAACCGGTCATGCTATTGATCTGGCCAAAGAAATTGTTGGGAGCGAAGAAGTGTTTGTAGTATTAGGTGATACTATCGCAGAATATGATGTAAAGGAAATGCTGAATGAGCCCAGTTCGGTGCTGGCGGTAAAAAGAGTGGATGACCCCCGCAATTTTGGAGTGGCAGAAATTAGTGCAGATGGCTTTATAAGCCGTGTGGTAGAAAAGCCAGCTATACCCAAAAGTAATATGGCCCTGGTTGGGATATATAAAATAAACGAAACAGATTTATTGTTTACCTGCCTTAAAAAAATTATTGAACAGGGTGATGTTACCCACCAGGAACTAAGCCTTACTGACGCAATTGAATGTATGATACAACGGGGTGCAAAATTTAAATCTTTTAAAGTTCAGAATTGGTTTGATTGCGGTAAAAAAGAAACCTTATTGTTATCCAATGCTACTTTGCTGAAAAAATTTGGAGGCAAGGTATCAGGGCAGGATAAATTTGAGAACACTATTATCATTCCACCGGTAAGTATTGGCGAAGGCTGTGATATAAAAAATTCTGTAATTGGTCCCAATGTAACAATTGGCGAAAGCACTTTGTTAAATTACACCATTGTAAAAGACTCAATTATTGGTTCTTTTTCAAAGTTATATGATGTGGTATTGGATGATTCCCTGATAGGGAGCGATACAGGCATAAAAGGCGAAACCCGGTCTTTAAGTATCGGTGATAATACAGATATTGACCTGGGATAAATGAATTAGCCTTTATTAGTTTTAAAAGCAGTAACGAATGCCCTCTTTCACTAATAGAATTACACAACTTTTTGGTATAAACTATCCCATAGTACAGGCAGGGATGGTTTGGGTAAGTGGCTGGCGGCTGGCCAGTGCGGTAAGCAATGCCGGTGGTTTGGGATTAATTGGAAGTGGAAGTATGTACCCAGAGGTATTAAAAGAGCATATTCAAAAATGCAAAAAAGCAACTGACAAACCTTTTGGCGTAAATGTTCCACTGCTATATCCCAATATTGATGAGCATATTCAAATAATTATCAATGAAAAAGTGCCCGTTGTTTTTACATCGGCGGGTAACCCTGCAACCTGGACGGCTTTATTGAAACAACACGGCATTACCGTGGTGCATGTTGTCAGCAGCAGCAAGTTTGCTTTAAAAGCACAACAGGCCGGATGCGATGCTGTTGTAGCAGAAGGTTTTGAAGCTGGTGGCCACAATGGAAGGGAAGAAACTACCACATTGGTTTTATTGCCTTCTGTATGTAATACAGTTTCCATTCCTGTACTTGCGGCTGGGGGCATTGCTACAGGAAGACAAATGCTGGCTGCTATGGTATTAGGTGGCGAAGGTATACAGGTAGGCAGCCGTTTTGTTGCCAGCAATGAATCTTCAGCCCACCTAAAATTTAAGCAAGCCATATTGGGTGCCGATGAAGGCTATACGCAACTTTCGTTAAAGCAACTTACACCGGTTAGATTAATGAAAAACAAATTCTATGACCAAGTGCAACAAGCTCAACAGAATTGCGTTTCTGTAGAAGCATTACAGAATTTATTAGGAAAAGGCAGGGCTAAAAAAGGGATGTTTGATGGCGACCTGGAGAATGGCGAGCTTGAAATAGGACAGGTAAGCGCTATTATTAAAACCATCCAGCCTGCTGCTGAAATTGTGTCTGAGATATGGGATGAGTTTAATCTTGCATTAGATCATCCGCTCAAATAAATTATTATATTTGCTTAGTTTCAAATTATTAACCCCCCAACAAATGCAAGGTATTTTTAAGTTTATTGCAAAAAACTGTGTAATTCTGTTATTTACAACCTTTCTTTCTTTATCAGCTTACAGCCAAAAACTATCTACTCAAGACATACAACAAGTACAACAATTAGCGCCAGGTATAGATCCCACTCAAATGACCAAGACTGGATTTGAGAGTTATTTTAGAGATAATAATCAAAGTAAAGCCGGCAGTGACAGAACTAAGGAAAATGCAGCAACAGCAAGACAATTGCAAAATAAAACCCTTATTAAAGACAGTACTCAAAATGATAATATTAAGAAAGGATACTATAATATAAACGACACTTATGGTAACAATGTGTTTCAAAATTCATCGATTTATGATATTTCGGAATTATCTACGCCTCCTTTGGATTATCCGATAGGGGTTGGTGATCATATAGTAGTGGCATTATGGGGTGGCGGTGAATACCAGGAAGATTATATTGTGGCAAGGGATGGAGCTATTTTCCCAAATAGCTTAGGAAAAATCACGGTACAGGGGTTAACTTTTGAAATGGCCCGTTCGTTAATTTATGCAAGGTTTAAGAGTGTAGTACCATCTGGTACCAATATTCAAATAACCCTTGGTCAGCCTAGAACCATTAGTGTAAATGTTGGGGGTGAAGTTGAAAACCCCGGCCCGGTAACTGTTTCTGCTTTTTCTAATGCCTATAATGTAATTGGCCTTGCAGGTGGTATAACTGACTTTGGTAATTTAAGAGAAATACAGGTAAAGCGCAACGGTAAGGTAATTGAAACAATTGATATATATAAATACCTTTCTACAGGAGAAATGGGAAGCCGTATTTATTTGCAAAATAACGATTTTGTATTTGTGAATAACGAAGTTAAAAAGGTATTTGCAACAGGGCAGTTTAAGCGTCCTATGTATTACCAGTTAAAAAAAGATGAAGGGATTAAAGCGCTCATAACATTTTCAGGCGGCTTTACTCCTGAAGCATTTACTTCGGGTATAAAAGTTATAAGATCTGAAAATGAAGACCAGGTTATACATGATGTAAATGCCACAGCAATAATTAAATTGCAAGGTTTGGATTATCCATTATTAGACGGGGATATTATTAAAGCAGACCTCATTAAAACTGGGTTAGTTAATAAACTGGAATTGAAGGGGCCTGTAAAGTACCCAGGCTTTTATGAATTAAGAAAAGGCGATCGCCTGTTTGATGTAATTAACAGGGCTGGTGGTATCACAAAAAATACTTACCTGGCAAGAGCATATATATTTCGTGGTGCAGGCGACTCTACAAATATAAAATCTGATAAGCTGGAAGTAGATCTTACCGATATCCAAAGCGATAATGCCAATAGCAGCAGCAATGTACTTTTAATGCCGAATGATATAGTACAATTATTTTCAAATAATGAATTTGGGGATCAACAATATGTGGAAATTTTTGGAGAAGTGCGCAAGGAAGGCAGGGTAAGAAAATACGGTGGCATGACTTTGCAGGATCTACTATACTTATCAGGCGGCATAAAACAATCTGCCGAATATGGCAGGCTGGAGATTTCCAGCATTGTTGATATTGATTCCGCAAAACAAGGTTTAAAGCCAACACGTAACATCGTTAAATCCTATTCTATTAAACCTGATTTTGTATTGGATTCTGTTGCAGCAACAATAGTTTTAAAACCATTTGACCAGGTTTTTGTAAGAAAAAATTCGTCATTTGATTTGCAACAAAATGTGCAAATATTAGGATTGGTAAAATATGCAGGGCTTTATCCGCGATTGGATAGATATGAAAGACTGTCATCTTATATTCAAAGAGCAGGAGGCACTATGCCAAATGCCAACCTGGCGGGGGCTGTTTTGTTTAGAAAAAAAGTAGATTTTTTTAGAGAGAAGATTGTATCTAAACCAAAACTAGATTCACTCGGAAATATTATTAAAGATAGTAGTGTATTGAACCTTGATGTACCGGTTAGTATTGATTTGTATAATGCATTAAAATACCCTAGTACTGACCACGACATTATTTTACAGGAAAATGATATTGTGTATGTTCCTGAAATTAACCCTTTTATTACGGTTCAAGGCAGCGTACAATCGCCTTTAAAAATTACTTTTGATCCGGAACATACAAATCTGTCTTATTATCTTGATAAAGCAGGAGGCTTTGGAGTAAAACCCTGGAAAAAAAGAATTTTTGTTAGTTATGCAAATGGCAGCAGCAAACGTACCTCTAATTTTTTGGTCTTTCACTTTTACCCAAAAGTTGAGGAGGGGTCAACAATAACAGTTCCGGCAAAGCCACCAAACCAGGAGTTGAATAATGCACTTACGCTGGCAATAACCATAGCGCTGCCTATAGTTTTAAGTTATGCTATTGCCGCAATAATTAGAGCAAATTAATTAAAGGAAATAATTAAATAAAATTGACCAGTACAGAATTAATACGAAACATATTTACAAAGCTTAGCAAAAATAAAATGCTGTTGTTAATTTTCAGTATTGGCTTTGCATTATTGCTATTTTTTTATGCAAAAAGTAAAAGGCCGGTTTATACTGCAAAAGCAACTGTTTTTCCATTAACAAACCAATCAGAAAATTCGCTTTCTACCAGTGCGTTAAGCAATATTTTAGGTATAGAAGGAACACCAAAGAGTTTTAGCAGTGAAGCTTCTATTAATATTATTGAGTTAACACTAAGCCGTAATGTTCGCGAAAGAGTAGCTGCAACCCGCTTACCGCAATTTGGTAATGTTACTATTACTGAGTTAATAGTAAAGACGATAAATAATAATAATGCTTTTTACGAAAAGGACATTCAAATCCCTGCAGATAGTACAGCGGCAACTGCGTTAGGTTCGGAATTATTAAAAGATGCTATCAGTGCCAAGATGAGTAAAAATGGCGTACTTGAATTTTATTTTTCAGCTAAGAATAAAGAATTGATTACTCCAATTGCAAATGTTTTTATTAATAAATTATCTCAGTTTTATATTGATTTAAAAATTTCAAAAGCATTGGCAGATTACAATTTTACTATCAATAAAATAGATTCATTACAGGCAATTTTAAATGCTGTTGATAAAAAGGCAATTAACCTGCAAAACACTACTTTGTTTTCGCCAGTTGACAAACTGGAATTTGAGCTGCCCAAAGAAAATTTATCAATGGAGAAAAGTCATATTTTGCGACAAAGGGATATATCAATAAATAACAGGGAAGAAGCTACCTGGCGTTTACAAAAAGCTACACCCATTATTTCTATTTTAGATAAACCTACAGAACCATTTACCGAGAGCAGCACTTCCGGTGCAGTTTTTTTTATCATTGGGTTGATAGCAGGCTATATAATTTGTGCTTTTATTTTAGTGGGTAAGCTCATTTATCAATATACCAAATCTGAAATTTATAAAAGCATTTTTGGAAATGAAGCAGCAGCTAATTCAGTTTTATGATTTTCTAAATGCCCACTTTAACATCTCTTTCCAGCTTGCTTTTTTACCGTACATTAAAATACCTGTTCTGTAAATTTTTGCAGCAAGCCAGGTAGTACACCAAAAACCGGCAATTAATAAAACCATCGATAATATTAACTGTTGCCATGGAACGCCACTTGGTATGCGGGCCATCATTACTATTGGTGATGTAAAAGGTATCATACTTGCCCAAACCATTATTTTACTATCAGGCGTATTTAAATTACTGGTCATAATAATAAATGCAAAAATGATGGGCATGGTGATAGGAATCATTAAGGATTGTGCTTCTTGCGGATCTTCATTAATTACACTTCCGATGGCAGCAAATAAGGACGCATAAAACAAGTATCCTCCCAAAAAATAGAATATAAAACAACTTATAATTTGAAGCCAGTTAACATTACTTACAGTTTGTTTCATTTCCATTAACTTCATTACCATTGCACTGTTCCCCCCACCCACAGGCATATTTTTATTCATATCTCCTGCCTGCTGTATCAATTCGGATGGAATAAAGGCAGAAACTACGCTTGATAAAATCATTATTAAAACAATCCATAAAAAAAACTGTGTTAATCCAACAGCTGCAATGCCTAAAATTTTGCCCATCATTAACTGAAATGGTTTTACACTGCTAACCATTACTTCCGCAATGCGGTTTGTTTTTTCTTCCATAACTCCCCTCATAACCATAGCGCCAAAAATAAACATGGTAATATAAATTAAAATACCACTTCCAAAACCTACACCATAATTTAGCTGTGCATTTACTTCCTGGTATAGCCCTTTTTCAGAAGTTATACGGTTATCAATTGTAAAAGCACCAATCGCTTGCTTGCTAATACTATCCAATGTTTGTTTACGGATACCATTTTTTTGTAACTGGTTATTCTCAAAGGCCCTGTCAAGCCTTGTTTCAATCATATCCTGCGCATCAATGCCCAATTGCTTTTTTGAATGGATAGTAAATTTTCTTGCAGCAGAATCATTATTTAAATTTAAAACTGCATCATATCCTTTTGCAAAATAATTGCTGCTGTCTACAGTAGTATTAAAATCAAAAGTCAGCAGCAAAGAGTCGCTTTTTAAATTAGCCTTAAACATGCCGGGATCATTAATTACTGCTATTTTCTTTAATTTTTCTTTGTTCGACATAGCAAAAAATGCACTGCCAAAAATAAAGAGCATCATTACAATGGGCAATAAAAAGGTAGAAAGTAAAAATGTTTTATTGCGTACCCTGGTCAGGTATTCTCTTTTTATTATGAGCCAGATCTTATTCATAACCGTTTATTTATTACTGGTAACAAAAATTATTTAATTGCCTGAAATTGCCTTGCTTCAGGTGTGCCTTCTACCAATTTGATAAAAATTTCATTTAGTGTTGGCAATACTTCATTAAATGAATTGATAGAAATATCCTGCCCAATAAAAAATTTCAACACATCATTGGTTGTACTATCGTGCTGTAATTTTAATATTAATTCATTTGGCAGATGTTTAATCACTTCAAAAATATACGTCATCAGGTTATGTGCTGATGTAGTTGCACCAAGCCTGTAAACGTTTTCTTTATACTGGTTTTTTATTTGCGATACAGTGCCATCCAAAATTTTTGTTCCTTTATTTACCAGCACAATATGGTCGCAAATTTCCTCCACCTGTTCCATTCTGTGGGTACTAAAAATCACGGTACTGCCGTTTTTTGCCAAATTAAATATTTCATCTTTTATCAGGTTAGCGTTCACAGGGTCTAATCCGCTAAATGGCTCATCAAGTATAATTAATTCGGGCTCATGTAAAACAGTGGTTACAAATTGTAATTTCTGGCTCATTCCTTTACTGAGGTCTTCCACTTTTTTGTTCCACCAGCTTTCCATTTCAAATTTTACAAACCATGTTTTAATTTTTCGCATAGCATCCTGCCTGCTTAATCCTTTTAACTGTGCCAGGTAAAGTGCCTGCTCGCCAATTTTCATTTTTTTCTACAGGCCCCTTTCTTCCGGCATGTAGCCAATATTTGCTACGTCCTTACCGGGGTCAAATTTTTTTCCATTGAAAATAATAGAGCCGTAATCGGGGTAAAAAATTCCGGTAATCATACGAAGCAAGGTTGTTTTACCTGCACCATTTGGGCCCAGTAAACCAAATATACTACCCTGTTCGATAGTAAAACTGATGTCGTCAACAGCTTTTTGTGTAGCAAAATATTTCTTTAAATTTTGTAGCTCAAGAATATTCATTGATTACTTTATTAAGATGTAAGATTACTAAAATTTTAGTATAGAAATTAAATGGATTGTAAAGATTTTATAAACGGTATTTTAAATAGGGGATTGTTATGCTGCAAGGTTACTAAATAAAATATTACGGGCACACTATATTTTTTTAAAACAGTATTATTAATTGCTACCCAATAATACCTTTGCTAACTGCTGCGCCAACCTTTCACCATCCATGGCA
>JAYVZR010000383.1:0-9966 GCA_043783135.1 Ferruginibacter sp.
TGCCCCGGCTGCGCCACGGTTTCCACCTGCGGGAAATTGTGCACTAACATTTGTAGCACATATTAAAAATGCAATAAAAATAAAACCTGTAAACTTTGTAATCATTATATTGGTGGTTAGTTAATCCAAAAACCAAAGTTCTTTGCTATTGTTTGTTAAAAAATAAAAAAATTGATGAGTGGTAATATTTTGTGGAAGGGTAAATTAGTTGTTGTATTGTTATCAGTGAGTTAAAAGGCTTACCGCTACCTGTATCAGGCCTATAATAAATCCAAAAAAACCACCAATAAATTCAAGGAACTTAAATTCTTTTTTAGTGATCTGGTTTAAAATATCTTCTAATTTTTCTGATGAAAAAGCAGCTACTTTTTCAGTAACTATTTTTTCCAGGTCAAGGTCTTGCTCCAGTTTTGTCATATAGCTTTTCATCAGCACTGGAAAAAGAGTTTCCAGTTCCAGTAAAAAAGCGTCTTTTAATTGGAGGATTGTTTTTTCACCAATAAGCATGGCCAGCATTGGAAATACTTCCTTTAATTTATTACGTAGAAAATTATCAATGTGCTGTTCAATATCCGGCCTTAATTTTTGAAGGTTTTCAGGATTGGTAACTTTTTGTTCTATTTCGTCAAAACTTAATAATTCTTTACCAACTACTTGCCCAAGTTTTTCTGCAATAATGCGTTGATTTTTTGGAAAAATGCCTTGTATGGCAATACCAAGGATTTTTATGGGCCTTCTTGGATGAAAGAGCATTTTAATAGCTATCCATGTGGTTACCCAGCCAGTAAATGCCGAAAGTAAAATGGTAATGATATTGCCTGTCCAGTTCATACTATAAATTTGGAGTGCAAAGAAACAACATTAAAAAACAACATCATTTTATAATGTAATTTCTTCTTATTGTATTCAGAATGATATTTTTAAAAATCATTGAATTTGTAGCTATTACTTGCAGAACTTATCATCTGTAATCAGCCTTTTTAATAAAAAACCGCCAAAAATCTTAAATGTAATTTTGAACGGGTTTAGTTTTTTGCTACTTTTGCCATCCAATAAAACGGTAGTCGTAGCTCAGTTGGTTAGAGCATCAGATTGTGATTCTGAGGGTCGGGGGTTCGAGCCCCCTCGATTACCCACTACTAAAAAGTTCTGTATACTACAGAACTTTTTTAATTTCAGCAGGGATTATGAACAGTTTATTATTGCCATTCATCATTTTTTAAGAAAACATTAGTGCATAATGAACTGTTAATCCAATAAACCCAATCATTTTTCCGTTAATTTTATGTATGCTTAAAATTCAGCAAATAATTATGAGTAAAAAATTTCTGCCAGTATTACTGGTGCTAACGATTGCCAGCCTTTTTGTTGCTTTTCAAACCCAAGGCAGTGGCGGAGATAATCCAAAAACAAAAAATGAAAAAATATTACGTAATGTAGGATTGCTGCTTGAACAGGGACATTACAGCCCAAAAAATATCAACGATAGTTTTTCAAAACTGGTTTTAAAACGTTTTGTAAAAGACCTGGATGAAGATAAAAGTATCTTTTTACAAACAGATATTGATAGTTTTGCTAAATACAATAACCGTATAGATGATGAAATACACGGTGCTAAACTGGAGTCTTTTTATAATATCACTGAATCTTACAGCCGCCGTGTAGAGCAATCTTCTCAATATTTTACAGAAATATTGAGCAAGCCTTTTGATTTTACAAAACAGGAGGACATATTGCTGGATGGTGATAAAATGCAATACCCAAAAAACGATGCAGAAAAAAGGGAAGTATGGCGCAAACGTTTAAAATACCTTGTGCTTGTTAAATATGCTGATTTACTTGAAGACAGGGAAAATGGGAAAAATAAAAAACAGGTTCCAGAAGCTGCAGACAGCCTTGGTACTATTGGAACTGTAACAAAAAAATTCGTGTATAAAGCGGACACCACTTTAGAAAGAGAGGCGAGAGACCTTGTCAGAAAACAGATTGGCCGTTATTTTACAACCTTAAAAGCACATAACACCAATGATGAATTATTCAGTTCGTTTGTAAATGCCATTACCGGCGAAATGGATCCCCACAGTAATTATTTTGCACCTGTCGACAGCCGTGGTTTTAATGAAATGATGAGTGGCAAATTTTATGGTATTGGCGCTCAGTTAAAAGAAGAGGAAAGTAAAATAAAAGTGGCCAGCCTTATAACTGGTATGCCTGCATGGAAATCAGGAGAGTTAGGTGTAAATGACGAAGTGATTAAGATTGGCCAGGGAAATGCCGAGCCCGTAGACGTTACAGGCTATGCTGTTTCCGACGCAGTTAAGTTGATAAGAGGATCGGAGGCTGGAACAGAAGTAAGGCTTACAGTGCGTAAACCTGATGGTAGTACAAAAGTAGTGATCTTAAAAAGGGGTGAAATAAAATTAGAAGATACTTTTGCAAAAAGTGCTATCATTAACGGCACACATAAAATCGGCTATATATATCTGCCGGAATTTTATATGGATTTTGAAAAACCAAATGGTGCTAAATGCTCCGAAGATGTAGCGAAAGAAATTGTAAAACTAAAGGCCGAAAATGTTGAAGGTATTATTATGGATCTTCGCGGTAATGGCGGGGGCTCTTTGCCGGAAGTAGTAAAAATGGCAGGTTTATTTATTGAAGACGGTCCTATTTGCCAGGTAAGAGGCAGGGATGAAAGCCAGCCATACCTTTGGAAAGACAAGGATAAAAGTATTTTATACAGCGGCCCATTAACTGTAATGGTTGATGAAGGAAGTGCATCGGCTTCTGAGATTTTTGCGGCAGCAATACAGGATTATCATCGTGGCCTTATTATTGGCAGCAGCTCTTATGGTAAGGGTACTGTGCAACGTACTATTCCGCTGAATCCCGAAGCAGAAAATCCCGCATTGGCAAAACCAGCTGAAGACCTTGGCACAGTAAAACTCACTTTGCAAAAATTTTATCGTATTAACGGAGGTGCTACTCAATTAAAAGGAGTAACGCCTGATATTTTAGTGCCGGACAGGTACGAGTTTTTTAAATCAAGGGAAAAAGATAATGACGCAGCGTTAAGCTGGGATGAAATAAAAAAAGCTGATTACAAACCATGGGTAAGTACTTATAGTTCCTCCGAAGTTATCAGTTTAGCCAATACGCAAATAAATACAAGCAGTACATTTAATACAATGAAAGAAAAGGTTAGGTGGATTGATAAAATGAATGACAAAGAATCTTCTTTAAATTTAGTTAAATACAGTGAAGAACAAAAAGAGCTAAAAGCTGCCTATAAGCAATTAGATAGTTTGTATAAACTGCCTAAGCTTATTAGTGTAACCAACAATTCAAAAGACACTTTGGGTTTAAGTACTGATAAAGAAAAGCTTGAAAAAAACAAACAATACATGAAACGTTTGGAATCTGATATTTATATAGATGAAACAGTTAAGGTAATGAACAATATGATCAACCAAAGCAATGTTGCGGTAAATGGTGCTGCCGCTGCTTCAAAAAAGGATTAAGAAAATACTGTATACCCCCAAATAAAAAAGCCGCTTCAGTATTTTATTGAAGTGGCTTTTTATTTTGTAAAACTTGAACTGCTCAGACTTCCGAAGTTTTTAAAACTTCGGAAGTCTTAAATCGAAAGACTCTATCAAAAATATCGGAAGTTTTTAAAACTTCCGATATTTGACGAAGGCTTCACTTATAATTACTGCACTTGAAAATGCAGTGCCCTTTTATTGAAATTATTGCTTTGTTGATGAGGATAGCTGTATTCAATTCTGTGTTCCTTCTTAGTAAGCATATTTCCTTTCAGTGGTAAACATTATATTTACAACTCATCACCTTAATAACATGCCATTAAGCTGGAACGAAATAAAAAGCAGGGCCATTGCCTTTAGTAAGGATTGGAAATATGAAAGCAGTGAAGATGCTGAAGCCAAAAGTTTTTGGGATGCATTCTTCAATGTGTTTGGTATAAGCCGCCGCCGGGTAGCTACTTTTGAGCAACAGGTAAGCCTCACCCCTGGCCCCTCTCCTGAAAGAGAGGGGAAAAGGACTGGCTTTATTGATTTACTCTGGAAGGGTGTAATATTGATTGAACATAAAAGCCGGGGCAAAGATTTAGACAAGGCATACACACAAGCCAAAGATTATTTTCCCGGGCTTAAAGACAAAGAACTTCCCCGTTATATTTTAGTAAGCGATTTTGAGCGCTTCCGTTTATACGATCTTGATACAAATACGCACCAGCAATTTTTGCTGGCTGACCTTATTAATTATGTAAACCTTTTTGGCTTTATTGCAGGCTACGAAAAAAGAACCTACAAAGAGCAGGACCCGGTAAATATTGAAGCCGCTGAACTGATGGGCAGGCTGCATGATAAACTAAAAGCCATTGGTTACGATGGTCACCAACTGGAATTGTATTTGGTGCGTTTACTGTTTTGTTTGTTTGCAGATGATACCAGCATTTTTGAAAAAGGAATCTTACTGGAATACATAGAATTAAAAACAAATGAAGATGGCAGCGACCTTGCTGCACATATCAGCCAGCTTTTTCAGGTGTTGAACACAGCCGAGGATAAACGTTTTAAAAACCTGGATGAAGCATTGGCTGCCTTTCCGTATGTAAATGGAAAACTGTTTGAAGAACAATTACCCATGGCACATTTCGACAGTGAGATGCGCCGCATTTTACTCGATAGCTGTTTGCTGGACTGGGGCAAAATTTCACCCGCCATATTTGGTTCCCTTTTTCAAAGTGTGATGGATGAAAAAGCCAGGAGAAACCTCGGTGCTCATTACACAAGCGAAAAAAATATTTTGAAACTGATAAAGCCTTTGTTTTTAGATGAGCTGTATATTGATTTTGAAAAGGCTAAGAATGATAAAGGCAAATTAAAAAAGCTGCATGATAAAATCAGCAGGCTGCGTTTTTTAGACCCTGCCTGTGGCTGCGGCAACTTTTTAATTATTGCCTACAGGGAACTGCGTTTGCTGGAACTGGATATTGTGCATGCCTTGCTGAAAGGCCAGCAGGTTACCAGCGTGAACGATTATTTTTTAATTGATGTAGATAAGTTTTACGGAATTGAATACGAAGAATTTCCCAGCCAGGTTGCACAGGTAGCCATGTGGCTGATGGACCACCAGATGAACCAGCAGGCCAGCAATAGTTTTGGTGAATATTACAAACGCATACCACTTAAAAAAAGCGCCACCATTGTACAAGGCAATGCGTTGCGGATAGAGTGGCAAAGCCTGTTACAGCCACAGTTAAGTGATGTATGGAATAAAGAAGATACCGGTAATTTGCGGTACAATTATATTTTGGGTAATCCGCCGTTTGTTGGAACGGCATATCAAAGCCAAGACCAGAAAACTGATATTGAAAATACATTTGCTGGTGTTGGTTCTTTTGGAATGCTCGATTATGTTGCGGCATGGTACATAAAAGCCGCACAGTACATGAATGCTGTCATCCCGACGAAGGAGGGATCTGCCCAACATTTGCTTAAAAGCCCAACAGATTCCTCCTTGGGTCGGAACGACAGCACCCGTTGTGCATTTGTAAGTACCAACTCTATCTCACAGGGCGAGCAGGTAGGTATTCTTTGGAATGAATTGTTTAATAAGTATAAGATAAAAATTCATTTTGCACATCGGACTTTTAAATGGGGTAATGAAGCCAAAGGAAATGCAGCTGTGCATGTTGTTATAATTGGATTCGCAAACTTTAATATTTCTGAAAAATTAATTTACGAATATGAAGATATTAGAAGTGAACCACACGAGGTGAAAGCAAAAAATATAAATCCTTATTTAGTTGAAGGGAGCGATAACACTTTAAACTCAATTTCAAATCCAATATGTAATGGAATTCCAAAAATGCAATCTGGAAGTGCTGCAAGAGACGGTGGGTTTTTAATATTGACGGATTTAGAAAAGAATGAATTGATTAAGGCAAATCCAAAGGCAGAAAAATATTTCAACCGTTTTATTAGTGGGGACGACTTTATAAATAATGTTACACGCTGGTGCATATGGCTAAAAAATACTAATCCTGAAGAATTTAGGATGATAAAAGAATTTCAGGATAGATTTAAAAAAGTAAAAGCATTTAGAGAAATGAGTACAAGAGCTGGAACAAAAAAGATGGCTGACCTACCTTATCTTTTTGCAGAAGAACGACAGCCTATTTATGACTTTTTGATTATACCTAAAGTTTCATCAGAAAATAGAAAGTACATCCCAATAGCATATTTGATAAAAGACTTTATTGTATCTGATAAGACTTTTGTTATACCTCATACCACCTTATATCATTTTGGAGTATTGAACTCTTCAATACATATGGCATGGATGAAATACACTTGTGGAAGAATGAAAAGTGATTATAGTTATTCCAATACAATAGTTTACAATAACTTCCACTGGCCCGAAAACCCAACCGATAAACAAAAAGAAACAGTAGAAAAAGCAGCACAGGCAGTATTGGATGCAAGGGCTGTTTTTCAGAACCCTCTTTCGGGGGGCAGAGCGGCCAGTTTGGCAGATTTGTACGACCCAAACACCATGCCACCAGTATTGGTAAAAGCACACCAGGCTTTAGATAAAGCAGTAGACCAATGTTACCGCAGCCAGCCCTTTGTAAACGAAACAAAACGCATTGAGTTTTTATTTGAGCTGTATGATAAATATACAGCGGGGTTGTTTGTGAAAGAGAAGAAAAAATTTAAAAATAATTAACAGGTATCCGAAGTTTCGACGACCCAAACTTCCGAAGTTTTTAAAACTTCGGAAGTCTCAAACAGAAAGTCTCTACCAAAAATATCGGAAGTTTTTAAAACTTCCGATATTTAGCGAATGCTCCAGATATTTTGGAAAAAGTTCCGATATTTAATAAACAAAGTATCTTACAATGGAACAAGGGAGCTTCTATCACATTTATAACCGGGGAAATAATAAACAAGATATTTTTTTTGAAGAAAAAAATTATGATTTATTTCTCCAAAATTTTGACAAATACCTTTCTCCATTTGTTGATGTATATGCTTACTGCCTAATGCCAAACCATTTTCATTTTTTGATAAAAATAAAAGAATATCAGGCTTCCGAATTTACAAACCAGACTTCCGAAGTTTTTAAAACTTCGGAAGTCTTACCAAGAGAAACTTCGCAAGTCTTAACACGAGGCAGTAAAAAACTTACTCCTGTAGAAAAAGCTTTTAAGGACTTTTTTATTTCTTATGCAAAGAGTATTAATAAAGCATATAATTGTACCGGAAGTTTATTTCAATCAAAATTTAAAAAGAAGGAAATAACGGATAACAGTTATTTTACAACAATCATTCAATATATACATGCCAATCCGCTAAAAGCTACATTGTGCAGTACATACGATGAATACAGGTATAGTTCTTACAAAGCCATTATTGATACCGGCATCACAAAAATAAAAAGAATGGAAGTGCTGGAATGGTTTGGCAATAGGGAAGTATTTATAAAAGTACATGAAGAAAGAAAACTTGAAATAGAAAAAATAGAACAATTTATTTTTTCTTAACCAGCCCTCTGGCAAATTTCCGAAGTTTTAAAAACTTTGGAAGTTTGTCAAGAAAACATCGGATGTATAAAATGAATATATTTTATGGATTCTCTGCAGTTACATCCTGCGCTAAAGTTGCATCATCAGGTGTTGTTTGCAGGTCCTTGTCAAGCGAGTACAACGAATTGCTGTCAATGTTTTCCCCACCGGCGATTTTTATTTTATCAAGCAGGCTAAGTGCCAGGGTCTCTTCTTCGGTTTGTTCTTTTACAAACCATTGCATAAAATTCCAGGTAGCCCAATCTTCTTCGGTAAAACTCATTTTAACCAGTTTGTAAACAGCTGTGGTATTGTCTACTTCATGTTCAAATACTTTTTCAAAACAATTTTGCATGTTCTTTGGATTTGCAGGCGGAGCTGGAATGGCTGCTACTTTTACTTCTGCTCCTCTTTTTAAAATATATTCCAATATTTTCATCATGTGGTTGCGTTCTTCCTGTGCATGCCTGAAAAGAAAATTCGCTATGCCACCATATCCCAAATTATCTGCCCACGCTGCATAAGACAGATATATTTGTGAAGCATGTGCTTCCTTTGTCATTTGATCGTTTAATGCTGTTGTTAAAGTTGGCGAAAGCCTGTTAGTATTCATAAGTAAAATTTAAATGAAGTTGATTAATATTTTTCTTACGGAAGCATCTTACCTAAACCCGGATTTTATTTAGTGCTTTTTTGTGCAGATAAAGCTAATTCAGGCAATTGATAAATCCTAATGGTTAGTGATAATTAACTAAATACTTTCAGATGATCTGCTTGCCTGTTCATCGGCAAGGTTTTAAAATTAGCGGATACATTTCTAAAATAACTGTAAATAAAAAATTATACCAAAAATGCACAATAAATTTTTTTGATTTACAAAGATGTTGAAACTATTGCGCTACCTTTCAAAATTAAATATAATTATAAAAGATTGCCAACCCATTTAGTTAATCTTCACAGAATACTTTTATTGAACGGCTTAAAAACAAGAAAATGAAAAAGAATATTATTCTCCTGGCCGCTATATTTTTGGCGGCCTGTAACCAACCTGTATCAACAAACAAAACAGCAACAAATAGTAAAATGTTTTCTGTAGAGGGAAAAAAAGTAATTGTGTATACTACAGCCGACAGCAGCAATTTAAAACTTTCTGTAACAGGTACGCTGTCTTTTAAAGATCTTGCCCAGCCAAAAGAAACGCAAATTTGCGTTTTTGTGGACCCTGCTAAAACTTTTCAAACATTTGTAGGTATTGGTGGCGCAATGACTGATGCTTCTGCAGAAACATACGCCAAAATCAGTAAGGAAAAACAGCAGGAATTTATGCAGGCATATTATGATGTTGATAAAGGCATCGGTTATACATTAGCCCGAACAACCATACACAGCAGCGATTTTTCAAGTGGCAGTTACACTTACATAACAGAAGGCGATAAGGAATTAAAATCATTTAGTGTTGGTCATGATAAACAATTTCGCATACCATTTATAAAACAGGCCAGTGCTGCGGCAGGTGGCAAATTAATGTTGTTTGCAAGCCCCTGGAGCCCTCCTGCATTTATGAAAGACAATAACGACCTGTTGCATGGGGGAAAATTAAAGGCAGAATTTTATCAGCCCTGGGCCAATTATTATACAAAGTTTATAAAAGCCTATGAAAAAGAAGGCATACCTGTTTGGGGTATTTCTGTACAAAATGAACCGATGGCTACGCAGCGGTGGGAATCGTGTGTTTTTACAGCAGAAGAGGAGAGGGATTTTTTAAAAAACTACCTGGGGCCAACCATGCAAAAAGAAGGTTTTGGTGATAAAAAAATAATTGTTTGGGATCATAACCGCGACCTGATGTTTCAAAGGGCCAATGTTATTTTTGACGATCCCGAAGCATCAAAATATGCGTGGGGAATTGGATTTCACTGGTACGAAAGCTGGAGCGGTGGAACAGAAATGTACGACAATGTAGCAAGGGTGCATGAAACATGGCCCGACAAAAATATTATGTTTACAGAAGGCTGCGCAGAAAGTTTTAAAGCCGGTGGTTATTACAGCTGGTCCTTAGGCGAAAGATATGGACGCTCTATGATAAACGATTTTAACAATGGCACTGTTGGATGGACAGACTGGAATATTTTGCTGGATGAAACCGGTGGCCCGAACCATGTGCAGAATTTTTGTTTTGCGCCCGTACATGCCGATACAAAAACCAATGGACTCATTTACACCAACGCTTATTATTACATCGGACATTTTTCTAAATTTGTTCGTCCTGGCGCAAAAAGAATCAGTAGTGTTGCAAGCCGCAGCCAATTGCTTACCACTTCATTTATAAATGAAAATGGAAAAGTGGTGGTAATAGTAATGAACCAAAGCAG
>JAYVZR010000384.1:0-9918 GCA_043783135.1 Ferruginibacter sp.
GGATCAGATTTTATTTTTTCCAGTACCTGCATTCCTGTTACTTTTGGCATCTTAAGGTCCAGTAATATCAGTTTAGGATGTTCCTTGCTATTCCGCGAAGTATATATTCCTTTGCAATAAATAAAATCCAGCGCTTCTGCTCCGTCTTTAACATGATGAAGTCTGTTTGTAAAACCGCTTTTTGTAAGTGCACGAATGGTGAGCGTAGCATCGTCAATGCTATCCTCAACAAATAAAATTTCAACGTCCTCGTAATTCATTTTTTTTATTTAAGAGTTAATAGTAGGTAAGCTAAAATAAAAGCATGTCCCTTCATTTAGTTTTGATTCTGCCCAAACTGTTCCATTGTGCCGGTGCACTATTTTTTGTATAATTGCCAGGCCAATGCCTGTTCCCTCAAATTCTTCCTGCGAGTGTAAACGCTGAAAAACCCCAAAAAGCTTATCATAGTATTGCATATCAAATCCCGCCCCTTTATCCTTTATATAATAAACCACCAGGTTGTCTTTTTGATAAGCCCCGATTGCTATATTGGTTTTTGGTTTATACTTCGAATATTTAATAGCATTGGAAATCAGGTTAATCCATACTTGTTTAATGAGTGACTGATCTCCTTTGGCAGGAGGAAGTGAAGTAACATTAAATTCGGGAATATTTTCACCCTCTTCAAATAATAATTCTTCTCTTACCAAATTTACAAGAGCAGTCATATTAATTTCCGAAACCGTAACCTGCTTCCTTCCTAATTTAGAAAATGCCAGCAAATCATCAATGAGCTCACCCATTTTTTTTGAATTGTGCATAATGGAATTCAGCACTTTTGTTCCATCCGCATCAAATTTTTCTCCATAATCTTCCACCAATATTCTTGAATACCCATTAATGGCTCTGATTGGAGCCCGTAAATCGTG
This sequence comes from Ferruginibacter sp., assembly GCA_043783135.1. GTDB lineage: Bacteria > Bacteroidota > Bacteroidia > Chitinophagales > Chitinophagaceae > Ferruginibacter. The sequence goes on from JAYVZR010000384.1 coordinate 912, forward strand.
TGATACAGAATAGGAAAATGATCCCAGTTCTTTGTTAACAGATTCCAGTTGTGCAGTACGTTCTATTACTTTTTGCTCTAATTCATCATTGAGTTTACGGATATCATCTTCCGCATGTTTAAGTTCCCTGTTAGCAATGATTAACTCTTCAGCCCTTTTTTCTTTCTCTTCATTTTGAAAGGCAAGTTCCCTGTTGGCAATTATTAGCTCTTCAGCTCTTTTTTCTTTCTCTTCATTTTGAAAGGCAAGTTCTTTATTGGCAATAATTAATTCAGCAGCCCTTTTTTCTTTCTCTTCATTTTGAAAGGCAAGTTCCTTGTTGGCAATGATTAACTCTGCAGCCCGATTTTCCTTCTCTTCATTTTGAAAGGCAAGTTCCTTGTTGGCAATAATCAATTCTGCTGCCCGGTTTTCTTTTTCTTCATTTTGAAAAGCAAGTTCCTTGTTTGCAATGATTAATTCTGCTGCCCGGTTTTCTTTTTCTTCGTTTTGAAAGGCAAGTTCCTTGTTGGCAATAATTAAATCTGCTGCCCTGTTTTCTTTTTCTTCATTTTGAAAGGCAAGTTCCTTATTGGCAATAATTAATTCAGCAGCCCTGTTTTCTTTTTCTTCGTTTTGAAAAGCAAGTTCTTTGTTAGCAATGATTAATTCAGCAGCCCTGTTTTCTTTCTCTTCGTTTTGAAAGGCAAGCTCTTTGTTAGCAATGATTAATTCAGCAGCCCTGTTTTCTTTTTCTTCATTTTGAAATACAAGTTCTTTGTTTGCAATAAATAATTCAGCAGCCCTGTTTTCTTTTTCTTCATTTTGAAATACAAGTTCTTTGTTGGCAACAACTAACTCAGCAGCCCTGTTTTCTTTTTCTTCGTTTTGAAATACAAGTTCTTTGTTGGCAACAACTAACTCTGCAGCCCTGTTTTCTTTTTCTTCGTCTTGAAATACAAGTTCTTTGTTAGCAACAACTAACTCTGCTGCCCTGTTTTCTTTTTCTTCATTTTGAAAGGCAAGTTCTTTATTAGCGATGATTAATTCTGCTGCCCTGTTTTCTTTCTCTTCATTTTGAAAGGCAAGTTCCTTGTTGGCAATAACTAACTCTGCTGCCCTGTTTTCTTTTTCTTCGTTTTGAAAAGCAAGTTCCTTGTTAGCAATAATTAATTCTGCTTCCAGTTTTTCTTTTTCTTCGTCTTGAAAAGTAAGTTTTTTGGTAGCAATAATTATCTCTTCAGATTTTTTTCTTTTAGCCATATTATGTTCTTGCAAATGGGGTGTTGAAAAATGCGGTAAAACGGTATTGGCCAAATAACCATGCGGATTGAAAAGTATTTATTATCCACTTCTATTAAAGGTAGTGCAATGAAGCGAGCTTTCAATAAAGCATTTCGTGCCTAAACAACTTAATTATGAAACAGCCTTTAAAAAAAGTGTTGTTACTATTTAAAAATGCAAAGTCAATTTTAAAACGAACGTGTGCATATTCATACAAACTGCTTTGCCCTGCTTTTAAAGGCAGCTGTCTGGGTCGGTAACTGCTCTTTAATCAGTAATTTTATTTCAAGTAAAATCCCGGGATATAGTTTGCCTAAGTTGCCCAACACAATTAATGAAAAAGCCTTAATGGCAACAGCTTCTTTTGGTGAAGCAACATAGTTGAAACAGATATCCATTACCTTGCCCTGTAATTTTTTGGGGATATCAACATATTGTTAAATCCTTACTGTATTGCGTTTGATGGAATCGTGCAGATTGGATTGTTGTAAATTGCTGATGAGTTTTGTAAAACTCTTTTTAATAAATGCAGGACGTGCTTCTACGCAATAACTCAATGGCCAGGCTGCCCGTTGTGTAACCCTGTATTCGCCGGTTAAAAAAAGTTGAAACAATTCATCAAACCTTTCCTGCGAAGCGCCAACCCATAGCACAATTTTTTTGCATTGTTCTTTTGAATGTTCTTTAAGTATTTCTTCCTGTAAATTCATTTTTTATCAATTCCGTTCTTGTAAAAATCATCTGCGTATGGCCAGTCTTTTTATCATGTCTGTACTGAGGCTGTCTGCATACATACCATAAGCGCTGGTAATCACACCCTTCATTGTACCATCTTTAGATTCTACAGCATATACAACATCTTCATCACTAGGATTGGTATCGCCTTCAAAACGATACATTTCCGTTATTTCAAACTCGTGAGGGTTTAAACAAAAATTATTTTCATGACAAATAATCTTATCAAAAGCAATATTAAAATCCATCGTGTAACCTTTGGCCTTTAATGCCGCTAAAGCCCCGGTTACAGTGTCGTAATTATCCATAATTGTTAAGTTTAAATAAAGTTACAGAAATATTGGGGGTATACATTTCAACATTTCACTAACACTATGCCGCTACAGTTTACCCATAGCAATAGTTTGCCTACCTTTACCCTGTTTTTAGTAGTTTGCTTATAAAGTAGTATAAAAGGTTTGTTGAAAAAATACAACAATCAGTGGCACTTGCTGGTTCAAATACCATTACTTGCCAAAATAATCAATCAAATAAAACAGCATACCAATAAAAATATCTTTTCCTTACCGTTTGCAGGTTTAAGGAAATAGCAAAATAAATATGAGTAAAGAAAAATCAACAATAAAAAAATCTTCACAAACACAAATAGTTAAGGGAAGGTTGGATATTTCCAGGAGTGGAATGGGCTATGTAATTGTAGAAGGAATGGAAAAAGATATAGTAGCAAGGCCAAATGATTTTGGCAGGGCATTTCATGGCGATACGGTGAGGGTTCAAATAAATAACGACAGTGGCCGTGGCAGGCGTACAGAAGGTAAAATAACAGATGTTGCCGTACGCAATCAAACTACTTATATTGGTAATATTTCGCTTAATAAAAACATAGCTTTTTTTAGAGCTGCTACTGAAAAACCAATGCCTGATTTTTATATTCCGATAGAAAAATTAAATGGTGCCACCGATGGAGAAAGGGTAGTTGCCAAGCTGGTTAAATGGGATAAGGCTGATAAAAAACCAGAGGGCGAAGTAGTGACCATATTGAAAGCAGAAGATGTGAATGATATGGCGATGAAAGAAATTTTAATTGAAGCCGGCTTTCCATTAAAATTTGAAAAACAAGTGCTGGATGAGGCCATGAAATTATCGGAAATCATTACCCGGGAAGAATTAAAAAAACGTAAAGACTACAGGGATATTTTAACCTTTACCATTGACCCCGCTGATGCAAAAGATTTTGATGATGCCATTTCTATCAGGAATTTAGACAATGGTAATTATGAAATTGGGGTACACATTGCAGATGTTAGCCATTTTGTAAAGCAGGATAGCATTTTAGATAAAAGCGCTTATGAAAGGGCCACCAGCGTGTATCTGCCGGATAGGGTAAACCCGATGCTGCCAGAAAAAATCAGCAACGAATTATGTTCGCTGCGCCCCAATGAAGATAAATACACTTTCTCCGTAATTTTTCAGATAACCAACCGCGGCGAAATAAAACACAAATGGATTGGCAGAACCATCATACATAGCGACCATAGGTTTACCTATGAAGACGTACAGGCAATTATTGAAACAAAAGAAGGTACACATTATAAAGCTGTTTTGCTGCTCAATAACCTGGCGCAGATTTTTCGTAAAGAAAGATTTGACCAGGGAGCAATTAATTTTTCTTCACAGGAAGTGCGTTTTCAACTGGATGAAAAAGGCAAGCCCATTGGCATAATCATTAAGGAAAGCAAAGACTCGCACAAGCTGGTTGAAGAGTTTATGTTATTGGCCAACAGAACCATTGCCGAATATGTATCCAGAATAAAAATCAACCAGGAGCCGGTGCCTTTTCCGTACCGTATACATGATACACCTGATGATGAAAAATTAAAACCATTTGCGGCATTTGCAAAAAAATTCGGGTATACATTCGACATACATGATGACGCTGCGGTGGCAAAATCTTTTAATAATTTATTAAAAGATGTAAACGGCAAACCTGAACAGCATGTGCTGGAACAATTGGGAATACGCACCATGGCGAAGGCTGTTTATACATCAAAAAATGTCGGTCACTACGGTTTGGGATTTGAACACTATTGTCATTTTACTTCGCCCATACGCCGTTATCCCGATGTGATGGTACACCGTATTTTGCAGGAATGCCTGGATAAAAATGTAAAGCCCGATAAAAAGATGGATGAAAAATGCAAGTATTGCAGCGATAAAGAACGCAAGGCAATGGAAGCAGAAAGGGCCAGCAATAAATACAAACAGGTAGAGTTTATGCAGGATTACCTGGGAGAGGAATTTGACGGCATTATTAGTGGTGTAGCAAGTTTTGGTTTTTTTGTTGAAACCGTTTTACATAAATGCGAAGGCATGGTTACCGTAAGGGACCTGAGTGAGTTTGATGAATTTAAACTGGATGAAACAGATTATGCATTGGTAGGTTTGCGTACGGGTAAAAAATTCAGGATGGGCGATGCGGTAAAAATAAAAGTGGTTGCAGCCAATTTAGAAAAACGCCAGTTGGATTATCATTGGGTGCAGGATGAGGGCAAAACAGTATTAAATATTGGCAAAGCAAAACAGGCAGCCAAAAAGAAAAAATAATTTATAAACGTTAAATGGCTGGTATATTTTTTACGTTCAGTCATTTTGCATTTTCGTAATTTCCATTATGCATTCTTTCATAGAATTTTCTCAATTGTTCCAGGGAAAATTTGACACCCGTCATTTTCCATTACATACGCCCAGCCTGTATGACCCGGCACAATACATTTTACAATTAGGTGGTAAAAGGGTAAGACCTGTTTGTGTATTGATGGGTAACGAATTGTTTGGCGACGTTATTGAAGATGCATATCATGCCGCTACTGCCATTGAACTGTTTCATAATTTTAGTTTGATACATGATGACATAATGGACAAAGCGCCCATGCGCAGGGGTATGGAAACGGTGCACCAGAAGTATGGTGAATCAACTGCTCTGCTTGCCGGTGATGTAATGTTTGTACGGGCTTACGAGTACCTGAATAAAATACATATAAATAACCTGCAAAAAGTATTGCACCTGTTTAATGAAACAGCAAGTGCCGTATGCGAAGGGCAGCAACTGGACATGGATTTTGAAAACCGTGAAACTGTGGGTTTTGATGAATATGTAAATATGATTACGCTTAAGACTTCTGTATTACTGGCTGCCAGCCTGCAATTGGGCGCCATATTGGGCGGAGCCGGTGAAGGGAACCAGCGTCATTTATACGGGTTTGGAAAAAACCTTGGTATTGCTTTCCAGGTGCAGGATGATTACCTGGATGTTTTTGGCAACCCGGAAAAATTTGGCAAACAGGTAGGTGGTGATATCCTTTCCAATAAAAAAACATTTTTGCTGATACATGCCATGGAGACGGCTTCTGCAGAAGAGCAACTGGCATTGAAACAATTGCTGCTTGGCAACGCTGCTGATAAGGTAGAAAAAGTAACGGCAATATTTAAAAATTGCAAAGCAGATAACTGGGCACAGGAGCTTAAAAATAAATACCTTCAAACAGCCTTACAACACCTGGAAGATACCAACGTAGTATCAGCACGTAAAAAACCGTTGATGGAGTTGGCGGCTTATTTAATACAAAGGGAGAATTGATAGGATGATCAAAAATCTGATAACCATGAAAAATGACTACACTGCGAAATATATTTACAACTTTATTTATTGCGCACTCATTCTTTGCGTTTGGACAGACCGTAAATAGTGATACAACCTTTCTCTTGAAAGAAACTAAAGGTGGTACTTATCATTCAATTTTCATTGACACAAATAGCGCATCTGAGTTTTACGACCAAATCTCCGACTTCACTTTTGCTGAATTTGATCAGAAGAGTTATAGCAGCTCCTTAAACTATTTAAAAGCGAACAAAATAGTATCGGCAAAAAAAACAATTAAATGGATACCTCTAAAATGGATAATACTCAAACAATACAAAGACAAGTTTTATACTTACAAACCGTCTGACTTTTTATCACATTTTAAAATTAGTATTATAGATTCCGCATTTATAGATTATACTGGAGAAGGGCCCATTGCAAATAAAATTATTGACTTTGTAAAAGTAGACGACAAGACATTTAAATTCCGGTTGACAAGTATAAATATTGAGGACAGAACTCTTATAATTCACATCATTGACAAGAAGAATGGAATTGCAGTTTTTGAAGATACTTCCAAAGGAAAAAACAAATTTTTTTATCTAATGATTTCTGCTGATAAAATAAGGAAAAAACCAATAATTGTGAACTATTGCGAGACAGAGAAACAATTGGAATATCACTTTGACAAACCTAACTATAGCAAACTCCTAAAAAATAAATGATAAAAAAGGTTATACATAGCGGTATCTCCCAGTTATTACGGTAATATCAATTGCTAATCTCCTTAAAGCTTAAAGGAATCCGTCATATTCTTCTTAACCCCAAACCAAAAATCAAAAACAAAAAACGCATACTTCAATTTTATTAATTATTTTGGAGATTAATACCTGTTAACCAAAAAATTAAGCATGTCCACCTCTTTATTCAGAACAAAAAAAATTGAAAATATTCTAGCCGAAGGCAGCGATGATAGCCATGGTGGCGGCGGGTTAAAGCGGGTGCTTTCTATGAAGGATCTTACCTTTTTTGGTATTGCTGCTATTTTAGGTGCAGGTAGTTTCAGCAGCCTGGGTGGTGCGGTTTTTCATGGGGGGCCCGGCGTAGTTATTTTATTTATTATTACGGCTGTTGCCTGTGCCTTTACTGCTTTTTGTTATTCGGAGTTTGCAAGCCGAATACCCGTAGCCGGCAGTGCGTATACTTATGCGTATGCGTCCTTTGGTGAATTGTTTGCATGGATAATTGGCTGGGCATTGATAATGGAATATTCAATCGGTAATATTTATGTAGCCTATAGCTGGAGTGACTATTTTACTTCTTTTTTGGATAAAATTGGCGTGCATATTCCTCAGTACTTATGCACTAGTTATATGGAAGTGAAAAATGAAATGGCCAATGGCAGTACCAACCCTGATGTACTCGCTGCATTTAATACTGCGCCAATGATCGGCAGCCTTAAAATCATTTTCGATTTGCCTGCTTTTATAATCAATATTTTAATAACCATGCTGGTATTCCGCGGTATAAAAGAAAGCCGCAATTTCAGCAACTTAATGGTGATACTTAAAATGATAATAGTGGCCCTTGTTATTATTGTTGGCGGTTACCTGGTATTTGCCAACGGGCTTACAATTAACTGGACGCCGCCCAATGACGAAGGCGTAAAAGCGTTTATGCCCAATGGCTTTAGCGGGGTAATGGCTGCGGTTAGCGGCGTGTTTTTTGCCTATATCGGTTTTGATGCGGTAAGTGTTTTGGCCGAAGAAAGTAAAAATCCGCAACGGGATTTGCCCAGGGGAATGATTCTTTCGCTGGTGATATGCACCATCGTTTATATTTTGCTTACACTGGTTTTAACAGGAGCCGTTAATTACAGAAATTTTCAAGGTGTTGGCGACCCGCTAGCCTTTATTTTTGAAAAGCAAAACCTTAATGTTGGCTGGATGCAGTTTTTTGTAGCCATTGCAGCAGTTATTGCCATGACGAGTGTGCTGCTGGTTTTTCAAATGGGCCAGCCGCGTATATGGATGAGTATGAGCCGTGATGGTTTAATGCCGCCGGTATTTCAAAAAATACATCCTAAATATAAAACACCTTCTTTTGCTACTATTGTTACCGGGTTTGTTGTAGGCATACCCATTTTATTTACCGATAAAACTTTTGTACTGGACTTTACCAGCATCGCCACTTTATTTGCATTTGTATTGGTTTGCGGCGGAGTGCTGTTGATACCAAGAAAAGAAAAGCAAGCCGGTAAATTTCATATTCCTTTTATCAACGGGCAATATATTTTTCCGGTAATTGTTATAGGCGCTATGCTGCTTGCTTATAAATTATCTGCCAGTTATTTTAAGGATATGTTTAACTTTGATTTTAGCAGCAATGCAGATTATACCAGTGGTAAAATTAGTTTTATGGATGTGGCCACACCCAATATTACCCTCATCATTTTTTGGTGCAGCGCTTTATTACTGGCAGCAGTTACTTTTGTAAAAAAATATTCTTTGATACCCCTGATGGGCCTAATTACCTGTATGTACCTGCTAACCGGCATGACAAAAAATAACTGGGCATGGTTTCTCGGCTGGTTATTAATAGGTCTGGTTATTTATTTTTTATACGGGTATAAAAAAAGTAAACTGGCTTCATAAACATTCCGATGTATTTAGCGAATTTTTTTCACAGCAGCTAAGCCCTAAACTGCGACTTCAAAATATATTTATCAATACTAAAAGTAATCATCATTAAGCTTCTTTTTTGCGCCTCAAACTACACTAACTTTGTACCAGTGTTATGATAAAATTAGAATGTTTTATCAATTCGTGTAATTAGCAACAATTCGTGTGATAAATCTTCAACAAGCTGTTATGAAATATGAACCAGGGGATACAATTATAGTTTTGCTTACCAATGAAGAGGGAAAAGTAGTAGAGATCATGAATGAAAAAATGGTGATGATAGAAGTGAAGGGCGTTCGTTTTCCCGCTTATACGGATCAGATTGATTTTCCTTACTTCAATATGTTTTCGCAAAAGAAACCACTTGAAAAAAAGAAGGTATATGTAGATAACATGCCAAAAGAAAAAGGGGCTATACAACCCAAAAAGGACAATGGCATGTTTATTTGTTTTATACCGGTTTTTGATAAAGATATATTTGATGATGATGTGGTGGAAAAATTAAAAATATACCTCATCAACCAAACCCTGACAGCGTTTTCTTTTAACTACAATTTAGTTTTTAATGGCAGCAGTAGTTTTCAATTGGCAAATACTGTTGAACCCGGCCACGACTTTTATTTGCATGATGTAAATTTTGAGAATCTTAGTGATAATCCACGTTTTGATGTGGAATTTTCTTTGGTTA
>JAYVZR010000385.1:0-3715 GCA_043783135.1 Ferruginibacter sp.
GGCAAACGTGCCGATGCCATTGTAAAAGGCATGCTGCATCATAGCCGCAGCAGCAGCGGTGTAAGAGAGCCTACAGATATCAATGCACTGGCTGATGAATACCTGCGGCTATCCTACCATGGATTGAGGGCAAAGGACAAATCTTTTAATGCAACATTAAAAACAGATTTTGATGAAAGCATCAAAATCATCAATATCATTCCGCAGGATATTGGCAGGGTAATTCTTAATCTTATTACAAATGCATTTTATGCGGTGGCCGAAAAAAAGAAAGAACAGACTGAGGGTTATGAACCAACAGTAACCGTAAAAACATTAAGTAATTCCTTATCACCAAACAGGGCCACAGAAGTGAGGGTTAGCGTAAAAGACAATGGAAATGGTATTCCCAAAAAAGTAATGGACAAAATATTTCAACCATTTTTTACCACCAAACCCACCGGTGAAGGAACGGGTCTTGGTTTATCATTAAGCTACGATATTGTAAAAGCACACGGGGGCGAATTTGTAATACATACAGAAGAAGGAAAATATACAGAATTCGTTTTTACCTTACCACAAACCCCGCAACAATAAACGGCTTATGAAACTTTTTACAAAGCGAATAAACATAATCCTCCTGTTTTTAAGTTTTTGTTTTAGCAGTTTTTCAGGTATGTCGCAAGACCTTTCAGAATTAAGCTACCGGGGTGAATTGATGCGCTGGAACCAGTTTCCGCTTGATTCGATGTGGCAATTTAACCCAACCAATGATACTGATATAGTAAAGTTGATGAACAACAACGAAGGCTGGCAACTGGTTAACACAGAATTTTTAAAAGATGCAAATGGCCATCCTGCAAACTGGAAAGGTATCGGCTGGTTTAAGAAAAAATTTGATGTTCCCGTTGATTGGCGGGGAAAGCCAGTTGCATTAAGAATGGGGCATTTTGGAGCTTCAGAAATTTATCTTGACGGAAAACTGGCCACCCGGTATGGTGTAGTTAACAATACTATTGAAAAGGAAAAAATATATGTTCCCCGAAATGCCATTATTATTCAACTGGATTCACAGTTGTCACATACTTTTCTTGTTCATTTTTCTAATCAACATGCCAATTCTGCGGGCTATGTTACAAAGTTTGGTTTCAGGCTTTTATTAGCATCTTCAGATACAACTTTTCGGTTGGGGGTAACCGAGATACCTTCGTTGCCTATTACAATCAGCATTTTATTTATATTCAGTTTGTTTTTTCTATTTGTGTATTTCTTCGATACAAAACGCCTTGCCAGCTTACTAACTGCGTTGATGCTGTTATGTTTTTGCAGTTTGTTTATTGTAAATTTTTTATTGATAAAAGGGCATGAATGGGATCAATTAGTACGGTCAGCAATTTGGGTACAAATTTTGTCTGCATGGACACAATGCTTACAGATATTTGTGCTATATGCGTTTTATTATGCTGGTAAAACGCCCCGCCGTAGCTGGTTGGTGGCTGTTATAATGTTGTTATATCTTTCTGTTTTTTTTGCACCGCCTATTTTCTACAAAATTTCAGGCATACTTTATTTGCTTGTATTTTTTGAATTATACAGAATATTGATATCAGGTGTATTAAAGAAAAAAACAGGATTTTGGATTTTATTGATTGGCGCTTTTATTCAACAAACTGGCTTTTTTGTTTTGGTAATGGATATATTTAATCTGTTCCCCATCATGACAAGAACGCAGGAAATATTATTAGTGATTTTTCCACAAATGGGTGTTCCGTTAACCTATGCCCTGCACCTTGCATGGGAGTTTGGTAATGCCAACCAAAACCTGCGTTTGCAACTGGTACAGGTAAATGAACTTTCTGCAAAAACCTTACAGCAGGAACAGGAAAAACAGGAAATACTTACACAGCAAAAAGATAAATTAGAAGGGATGGTTGCAGACAGGACAAAAGAATTATCGCAGCAAAAAGAAACATTACAAAATACACTCACCGATCTTAAAGCAACACAGGGCCAACTCATCCAATCAGAAAAGATGGCTTCGCTTGGAGAACTTACCGCAGGCATTGCCCATGAAATACAAAACCCGTTAAACTTTGTAAATAATTTTAGTGAGGTGAATTCAGAATTGATTGAGGAAGCCGGGGAAGAAATTAATAAAGGAAATATTGAGGAAGTAAAAAATATCCTCAATGATATTAAAGAGAATGAACAAAAAATTAACCATCATGGCAAGCGTGCAGATGCTATTGTAAAAGGAATGCTGCAACACAGCCAGAGCAACACCGGACAAAAAGAACCGGCCGGTATCAACAAGCTGGCAGATGAATATTTAAGATTAGCCTATCAGGGCCTCAGAGCCAAAGACAAAAGCTTTAACGCAATACTTAAAACAGACTTTGATGAAACCATTGGAAAAATAAATATCATTCCGCAGGATATTGGAAGAGTGTTATTGAATTTATTTAACAATGCATTTTATGCAGTAAATGAAATGAAACAAAAGACTACCGAAGGCTACGAACCAATTGTTTCGGTAAGTACAAAAAAGATTGGTGACAAAGTAGAAATTAAAGTTGCTGACAACGGCAACGGTATTCCGCAAAAAATTGTTGATAAAATTTTTCAACCATTTTTTACTACCAAACCCACTGGGCAAGGAACGGGACTTGGTTTGAGCCTTAGCTATGATATTATTAAAGCACATGGTGGAGAAATAAAAGTGGAAACAAAGGAGGGTGAAGGCACAATATTTATTATTCAATTGCCTGTTGTCTGAATCACGGATTGTAATTTGATTAAAGGATTACACGGATTTAAAATCAGTGAAATCAATAAATCCGTTTAACCAGTGATTCATACAATTTACGATATTGTAAAAGCACATGGTGGCGAGTTAACAGTGGAGACGAGAGAAGGAAAAGGCTCAACCTTAATTATTCAATTACCAAATGTCTGAATCACAGATTATAAAGATTAAAAGATTGCACAGATGAAATACATTAACAACATAAGACGAAATCAGAAATCAGTGAAATCCATCAATCCTTTATATCCGTGATTCAGACAATTTATGATATTGTAATAGCACATGGCGGTGAGTTGAGGGTGGAAACGAAAGAGGGAGAAGCCCGCCCGGATGAAACGGTCGGACGGGGCACAACATTTATTATTCAATTACCAATTTAATAATATGAGTAACATTAAATTATTTGAAAGCAAACAAATTCGTTCTGTTTGGAATGAAGAGGGACAGAAATGGTATTTTTCTGTACAGGATGTTATTGAAGTTCTTACAGACACTGTTGATGCAAAAGATTATATAAAGAAGATGAAAAAACGTGACGCTGCATTAAATTCCAACTGGGGGACAATTTGTCCCCTGGTTGAAATGGTAGCTGCTGATGGAAAAAAACGAAAGGTTCAAGCTGCAAACACACGAGGCCTGCTCCGCATCATCCAATCCATTCCATCTCCCAAAGCTGAGCCTTTTAAACTTTGGCTGGCACAAGTGGGTAGCGACAGATTAGATGAAATTGAAAATCCTGAACTGGCTGCTCAACGTGCAAGAGAACTCTACAAACTAAAGGGCTATCCCGATGACTGGATTGAAAAGCGGATGCGGAGCATTGCAATTAGAGAAGAACTTAGGGATGAATGGAAAAACAATGATGTAAAACTTCAAAAAGAATATGCCATACTTACTGCCGAAATTTCAAAAGCAACATTTGGTATAGTT
>JAYVZR010000386.1:0-3712 GCA_043783135.1 Ferruginibacter sp.
TCTAATCTTTTTATTAATTCTTTACTATAATGTAAACCCGCAGTTGGCGCTGCTACTGCTCCTTCATGCTTGGCATACACTGTTTGGTAACGTTCTTTATCTTCTTCATCCGGCTTGCGTTTAATATATTTTGGTAGTGGCGTTTCTCCCATAAAATCAAGCATTACCCTAAATTCTTCTTCAGTGCCATCCCATAAAAAACGAATGGTGCGGCCACGGCTTGTTGTATTGTCAATTACTTCTGCTACCAACTCATCATTTTCGCCAAAATATAATTTATTACCTACACGGATTTTACGTGCCGGATCAACAATTACATCCCACAAACGGTTGGGTTTATTTAATTCCCTTAATAAAAACACTTCTATTTTGGCACCCGTTTTTTCCTTACGGCCATACATACGTGCAGGAAACACTTTGGTGTTATTTACTACCATTACGTCCTTGTCATCAAAGTAATCAATAATGTCGCGGAAATTTCTGTTTTCAATTTCACCGGTTTTACGGTGTATCACCATCATCCGGCTGTCTTCTCTTCTTTTGGTAGGATTTTGGGCAATAAGATTTAATGGAAGGTCGAATCGGAACTGACTTAATTTCATGTGTATCAATAAATTTTGTAATGATAATCAGACCTTGTACTGTAGTTACTAACAGAGATATGTAGCCATATAAAGGCACTTATCATGTTACGGCATGATTTTTAAGATGGCAAAGGTAATGTATTGTAATCAATTTTAATAACCAAATTAAAAATGTTGTGCATTTCAAATTGTGGCAGCATATACAGGTTACCTAGTTTTGCCGTTAAGGAGTTCAGACGTTTTTATTTCTTTGATAACTCAACGTCTTAACCCCTTAAAGGCATTTTACTCATTCTTTAGCTTTTAAATAAAAAGCGACAATTTGAAATGCACTTTAAAAATCTTGTTGCATTCGTACTATTTTTTGCAACTAAAAAAAATTTTGTCTAAAACAGCAATTGGTTAATGAAGAAATACCAATAATAGAAACCATTAAAATGCGTTAAATGTTTGCCTTATATTTTGTGATATGTTTACTTCTTTGCATCTTTATAAGGTACCGGCATTTAACAAATATTGTATGTGTAGAAAAAGCAGGAAGTTAGCCCTAATAATAGTTTTAATAGTATCATGTTTTGTAGCCAAAAGCCAAAAAAATACTGCTAATAAATACCCGAGCCTTTTTTGGGAAATATCAGGCAATGGATTAAAAAAGCCCTCTTACCTTTTCGGTACAATGCATGTCAGCAATAAAATGGTATTTCATTTAAGCGATTCTTTTTATTATGCTATGAAAAATGTAGATGCTGTAGCATTGGAATTAAACCCGGATGTATGGCAGGGGCAAATGGTGAGGTTAGAGAGGGTGAAACAGAATTATGCAAATTTTGTAAATGCTGCAGGCGACAATTTGCTTACCGAAAATTCTTTCAGGATAAATAAATATGACGAAGAGTTAAAGGCTGCCCTCGGCACCGAGCCTGCAGTGGTAAATGATTTGCTGTACCGGATTTTTAAAGCAAAAGAAGATTTTGAAGAAGATACGTTTTTGGATATGTATATTTTTCAAACTGGAAAAAAAATGGGTAAACGGTCTGCAGGGGTAGAAGATTTTTATGAAACAGAGAAAATTGTACTGCAGGCTTATGCAGATATGGCTACAGAAAAAAAGAAAAAAAAGGTAGATACTGATGGGGAATCGATGAGGGAAATTACAAAAAAGATGCAGGAAGCTTATCGTCGTGGCGATTTAGACCTTATGGATTCTTTAGACTTTATGACGGAAAGGTCAGCAGCTTTTAGAGAAAAATTTTTATACAAACGAAATGAAATACAGGCCAACTCTATTGATACAATTATAAAAAACAGCAGTCTTTTTGTAGGTGTGGGCGCCGCCCATTTACCTGGCGAAAGAGGTGTAATAGAATTGCTTCGGCAAAAGGGTTATAGGCTACGCCCAATAAAAATGACAGACAGAAACGCTGTAAAAAAAGAAGAGACAGATAAATTAAAAGTACCGGTGGTATTTGCTGTAAGGCAGGCAGATGATGGATTTTATAGTGTTGATATGCCGGGGCCATTGTTTAAAATGACGGATGAGGGCCAGGGTTTAAACAGGAGACAATATGCTGATATGAGTAATGGCTGTTATTACCTGGTTACAAGGGTAAAAACCCATGCCGGATTTATTGGTCAAACCGAAACTGCTGCGATGAAAAAAGTGGACAGTATGCTGTATGAAAATATCCCGGGCAAAATTTTAAAGAAAACCTTTATTGAAAAAAACGGCTACAAAGGGTATGATATACTTAACAGAACAAGAACGGGTGACCTGCAGCGCTACAATATTTTTATTACTCCTTTTGAAGTGATTTTATTTAAAATGAGTGGGAAAGAAAATTATGTACAAGGCGAAGAGGCGAACCGTTTTTTTTCTTCCATCAGGTTAAAAGAAATTAATAAAACTGCCGGTACTTTTACACCTGGCCAGGGTGGGTTTTATATTAAGTTACCACAGCCATCTGCGCAGAGTATTGAAATAAATAATAACGATGGTATTAACCGTTACGAGTATGAAGCAACAGATAAAGCATCTGGGGATGCTTATCTTATTCTAAAAAAAATGGTATATACTTTTAATTTTTTAGAAGAAGATAGTTTTGATCTTAAACTGATAGAAGAATCTTTTCGTTCGCCCGATTTTTTTGATCAGCAATTGCAGCGAAAATTATCTTTCTTTGAAGGTTATCCCTGCCTTGATGTAAAAGAAAAGATGAAGGATGGGAGTTTTGTAACGGCCCGTTTTATAATTAAAGGGCCGCAGTATTATGTAATTGCCGCCCGCAGTAAAAATGCAGCAAAAGATTTTAGTGAGTATTTTAATTCTTTTCGTTTTACGCCTTATAATTATCCAGCCAGTAAATCATACACAGATAGTTTTATGCATTTTACGGCCATCAGCCCCGTAATGCCCGAACTGGATGAAGATTACCGTACTGCATTAGAACAGGTATCAAAAGAAATAGCTGCCAGTAAAGCCTATTCACAGTACAGAAGTTATTGGCCAAAAAGCCGCAATGCATTATTTAAAAGCGATTCAACCGGCGAATTGGTAAGTGTAACTATACAACAATACCCTCAATATTATTATGTAAAAGATTTAGCTAAATTCTGGACAAATGAATTGAATGATTATGTTGAGAAAAATGGACTTTTTATTTACAGTAAGGACTCTATTCTTTTAAACGATACAATACAGGGATTTAAATTTCTTTTAAGAGATTCAGCTTCTTCCAGAACTATTCAACGCATGAGTGTTTTGAAAGATAATTACATGTTTAGCCTGGTTACAATGGGCGATACCATCAATAAGCAAAATAATTTTATTGATACTTTTTTTGCCAGCTTTAAACCCCAACAAAAAATATCAGGCAGAAATATTTTTAATAGTTGCCTGGATAGTTTTTTTGTTGATCTTTTTAGTAAGGATAGCATAACACACGAAAAAGCCCAAAAATATATCAGTGATGTTTATTATGGTGAAAATGGGGTACCAAAAATAATTACTGCATTACAAAAACTAACACCTGCAGACAAAGATTATTTTGATACTAAAGTAAAATTAATTGCACAGTTGGGGTATATAAAAGATTCTGTAAAACAAACAGTAGTTCAAGAGCTTAAATATA
>JAYVZR010000387.1:0-9892 GCA_043783135.1 Ferruginibacter sp.
TTCATGCTGCTCACTCTCTGCAATTTCTGTTAAATTATTAGTCTGGTTGTCCGGCTTATCCTCCTGCAAATGATACCAGGCAATATCCGGAGAATAAAAAGGTGTTACAGAAAACCGGGATGGTTTACTGCCTTTATTCTTTGTATTTACTGCAACAATATTTTTTGATTCAACGGGCAAAGAAATTTTATTGACAGCAATTGGTTGCAATAGTTTTCCTGTGCCGGCAGAATCTTTTAACTGCATCCTAATTTTATCAACAGGTATTATGTTCAGGCTTTTTAATAATTGTGTTTGTTGATTGTTTAATTCAGAATCATTATTTAAGGCTGTTTGCTGTTCGGCTCCTACAGGAGTAGAATTTTGTATTTGTATTTTGTAAGAAGGCCCTGTGCTTTTTCCTTGTTTGTTTTTTGAAGTAATATTGTTACCTGCAACGGCATTGGCATTACTGTTTACATTATTTTCTGGTTCATTCTTAGTGTCCGGTTTAGATTTATTGCCCGGTATAATTTTATCTGCCAGTGCATTATTAACCACAATATTTTTATTGTAACTATCTTTTTGGTTTAGAGTATTTGAAACGCTATTCAATACCAGCTGATCTTTAATCGCTGTGTTAGTAATATTTATTGAATCAGCTTTTTTTTGAGATTGGGTACCAGGCAGTAATGCCGTTATATTATCCTTATTTATTGTTTCAGTATTTGATGTGCTATTATTTCTTTTTGCTACAGCCTCAGTTGTATGCCTGTAACTAAGTTCATAAATACCAAGGCCTGATAATAAAAACAGCAAAAGCACGGCTACCTTCTTCAGGCTGCTGTACTTTTTTGTAATACTTATTAAGTTGTCCTTATCAAGGATATTATCTATATCATTCCACAGTTTTGGTGATGGCAACTCCTCATTATCCTCAAGGCCATCCCGAAATAAATCTTCAATATTGTGTAAATCTTCATCCATATTAAATATTTTATTTAGCAATTTTAAGACTGTGGGCTACAGCTCTTTGTAAGATAATTTTAGCATCAAAGAAATTGGATTTAGAAGTACCTTCTGAAATCGCTAGCTGTTCCGCAATTTCACGGTGTTTCATTCCTTCAAAAACATAAAGGTTAAAAATCATCCTGTATGCAGGTGGCAGTGCCTGTACCATTTTTAATAATTCTTTTTTGCCCAGCCGGGCAATTATATCTTCGTTACCTATTTCTTCCACATTAACCGATTCAATATTTACTACAGGGTGCATTTTTGCTTTGCTTCTAAAATGTTTTATACAGCAGTACACCATTATCTTTCTTATCCAGCCTTCAAATGAACCCTCCTTTTTAAAACTTCTTAAAGATTTAAAAACCTGTACAAAACCTTCCTGAACTATTTCTTCTGCTTCCTCCCTGTTTTTAGAATATCGCAAACAAACAGCAAACATTTTTGGAACAAACAACTCATACAACTGGCTTTGGGAATACCTGTCTCCATCTATACAGGATTGTATCAGTTCGGTTTCTTTGTCCAATGTGCTTATCGGGTTTACTAACATAGTAGTAGTGCCATAGTAAAATGGTTGGGTGCATTAGTAAATACCTTTACCTTTTATGCTGCACTTATCCAAACCATGCTCAGGAAAACAAAGATTACAGTTCAATATTGTATAAAAACTGATTAATTCAATTAACGGCTTTGTTAATTTGTACAAAGGTCGTTAAATAAAAAACATCCATAAAGTATTTGCAAATAGCTAACCTGCACCCAACCATTTCTCCTGGCTATCCCTACTATATAAAAAATACTGCATAATATTAATGCGACATGTATAATACAACTCTCAATCCTCTTTATGAATTATCGTCTCAAAAAAATATTCTTTTTTGTTATTTTAAGTTTATCCTTTTCAAACAATTTATTCTGCCAAAACAATTTTATCATTTCCGGTAATGTAACCGATGCCAATAAGCAAGCCTTGCAAAATGCAACCATACATTTAAAAGGAAGCAATATCAGTAAAGTGTCGAATAAGGATGGCTCTTTTTTATTAAAAACCAACAATTGGTTTGACAGTTTAGAAATTACCAATGTAGGGTTTGAATCTCTTACAGTAGCGTTGGAGCAAGCCAGTACTTTCAACATTAAAATACAAATGAAGCCGAAACGAAATGCCTTACGGGAAGTGATAGTAGGCGTTTCAAAAAAACCGGGCAAGCAATTTATGGAAAAAGTAATTGAACGTAAAGCCGGCAATAACCCATCCCGTTTCAGAAGTTTTAGTTACCAGCGATATACAAGAAATGAGCTGGATATAGACAATTTAGATTTTCAAAATTCCAATAGTAACGGTTTAAAAAGCATTATGATAAAATCCTATGATAATATTGACAGCACAGCAAAAAATGACATGGAACTTCCCATTTATTTTTCCGAAAGCATCGCTAATAACTATCATTCAGTTTCACCCAATATTGAGTGGGAAAATATTATTGCTAAAAAAAAGCTTGGTCTTAAAACAGATGACTTATTAAGCAAACTCGACAAATTCTATTTCCATTTTAATGTGTATGATGACTGGATACCCATTTTTGACCAAACCTATGTTAGCCCCCTTAATTCAAATGCCTTCAGTTATTACAAATATTTTCAGGGAGATACATTGGTGGAAAACGGTGTAACCATTCAACAGATAAGATTTGCCCCCCTGCATTCGTACGAAAAAGCTTTCAACGGTACAATGTGGATTAATACCAGCACGTTTGCTGTGGAAAATATTAACATGTACCTGAACAAAACTGCCAATCTTAATTTTGTCAGTGATATAAATTATAGCGAAGAATATAAACAGGTGAATGACAGCGCAACTGATAAAATGGTGTACATGCCTTTTAAATATTCATCAGAAGTAAAATTTGAAAACGGCCTCGCATTGCTGGGGATACCAGCACCCGTTAATAAAAAAGCAGTAAAATTTATTATTAAAAATACAACCGTAATAAACAAAATAAATTTAAACACAGGTGAACCAATGGCATTTGCAGGTAGTGCCATACACAAAGAACAAACTACTAATTGGAATAAAACTGATTCCTTCTGGCAGCAAAACCGCACAGATTCTTTAACGCAGCATGAAAAAAATATCTATGCAATGGTAGATACGCTAAAGCAAAATAAACAATTTCAAAGAGACGTTAAATTAATTGCTTTTGCAGGAAGTGGCGCCTGGGATTTTGACAATATTTTACGTGTTGGCCCCTACTCCACCTTTTTCAGCATCAACTCAATTGAAGGATGCAGGTTACGTTTGGGCTTTTGGACAATGCCCGGGATCAGTAAAAAAATAAATATTTATGGGTATGGTGCTTATGGCTTAAAGGACATGAAATTTAAAGGGCTGCTGGGCGTTAAATACGTTTGGAATGAACCCCGCTGGACAAAAACAACGCTCTCGTATGGTGAAGACTATGATTTTATCATTGACAATGAAGATGAACTTGATAAAGACAACCTTATTCACTCATTATTGAGAAAGCCTATTCCTTTTACGAGGGTTTATACAAAGCAGTTATTGCTAAAACATGAGCAATATCTTTCGCCCGATTTTAGTGCCGGGGCCTCGTTAAGATATGAAGAACTAAACCCAGTTTTTTATTTTAAATACAGACCCATTAAAGGCGATTCAGATATACCTTACGATAGTGTGTTTGAAACAAGTTTGCCTGTTGCAGAAGCATCTATCGGTATCCGTTATGCACATAAAGAAAGATCAAGGATTTTAAATTACGATAAAATAAGACTGGGTACATTCTTCCCAATTCTATATGCAAAATATACTTATGGTTTCGAGCATGGAAAGGCGCAATTTAATTTTCATAAAATAAATGTGGGTATCGAGCAAAGGTTGCAGCTACCGCCAAAAAGTATATTGTATTATAAGCTGGAGGCAGGCAAAGTATTCGGTACCCTACCTTACCTTTTATTGAATATTCCCGCAGGTAATGAATACTATGTTGCCAGTAAATACCAGTTTAATACAATGGTACCTTACGAGTTTGCTGCCGATAAATATATAAGCCTGCATACCAGGTTTTCCCTTGGTGGCGCCTTATTTGATAAAATTCCATTACTGCAAAAGTTGGGCTGGAGGGAGCGTTTTTCATTCAATGCTTATTGGGGCAACATGAATAGCGCTAATATTGCGTATAATAAAAATTCAAATTTTAACCTGTTGGGCAAAGTGCCATTTATGGAAGCAAGTATTGGTGTTGAAAATATTTTCCATATTCTAAGCCTTGAATATTACAAGCGGTTAAATTATTTAAATAACCTGTACGCCAAACCCAATGGTTTATACCTTGGCATAACACTGATATTTTAAAAAGAAAATGTATATAATGAAATGTCCTTATCAGCATTTTTTTGAGCTGATTATTTGAATGTCAATCGCTGTTTCAAAAAACAATTGCTTTTACTTTAACTTTCTAAAAAAATCGAATTCTAAAACCAGGCGAAATTGTACTTGTGCATACCGGTACAAAAAATTAATCGGTCACTGCAACAGGCTTGCTATTTTTATAAAATAGCCGCATCAAACTTGGCAATACAATTAATAATAAAGGCAGTGCAACTAAAAAACCGCCAATCACCGAAATAGCCAGAGGCTGATGTAATTGTGCCCCTGTGCCGATACCCAAAGCAATGGGCATTAATGCAATGATGGCACCTAATGCCGTCATCAATTTTGGGCGTAGCCGGGTAGAGATGGAATATATGATGGCTGCATCAACATTATTGGTTTGCCGCAATGATTCCCTGAATTGCAGGAAAGTAAAAATGGCATTTTCGCCAATGATTCCAACAATCATAATTAACCCTGTATAACTACCCACGTTTAATGGCGTATGTGTAAGGTACAATCCTAAATAACTGCCACTAATACCCAATACAGCAACAAGCAATATCAATAAAGCCACTTTAAAATCCCTGAATAAAAATAATATTACCATAAATACCAGCAGGCTGCTGGTTATCAAAATCATCAGTAGTTCCTTAAAAGATTTTTGCTGATCGGCATAAGCTCCTCCGTATACAATGTGGTAACCTGTTGGCATCATTACATTGGCGTCAACTGATTTTTTTATATCCGTCATTACACTACCAAGGTCGCGGTTATCAAGTCTTCCCGTTACAACGCCCATTGATTGTAAATCTTGCCGCTCTATCTCTGCATCGCCTGCATTTAGTGTAATATCGGCCAGGGCAGTGATGGGTTTTAATTTACCATCGGGCAAAAATATTTGCAGCTTTTTTATATCTTCCACACTCAGTTTCCTGTTTCCGGGGTATACAATTCTTAATGCCGAAAGTTGCTCTTTTTCAAATACTGTACCCACAATATTTCCTTCTAAAGCAGATTGTAATTGATATTGCAGATTGGCAGGCGTAATGCCATATTGTGCAAGCACAGTTGCATTGGGTTGGATAGAAATAGATGGCCCTGCAATAACAATTCCATCAAATACATCTGCAGTACCTTTTACGCTTGTTACCACTTCTGCAACCTGTCTGGATAATTGCTGTAATTTCTTTTGATCGTTGCCAAAAATCTTTACTTCAATTGGTTGTACAGAAGTCATCAAATCGCCCAACATATCGCCAATTACCTGGCCAAAATCGATGCGTAAAGCAGGTTGAGATTTTTCAACCTTACCGCGTATTTCATCTATTACATTATTGGTAGTTTTTTTACGGTTTTGTTTTAATTGTATCAGGTAGTCACCACGATTAGGTTCTGTAATAAAAAAGCCCATCTGGGTTCCTGTTCTGCGGGAGTAAGTTTCTACTTCTGGTATTCTGGTAATAATTTTTTCCACTTCCCGCAGCATCCTGTCTGTTTCTTCCAATGAGGTACCAGGCGGTGAACTGTAATCCAGTACCACACTGCCTTCATCCATATCAGGCAAAAAACCTGTTTCTAATTTTGGCAAAATATACCAGATAGAAAACCCTAATAATAAAATTATAATCAAACTAATAACAGGTTTTGTAATAAAAAACCCTACCCATTTTTGATTGTGTACACCATGTGGCGCAGGCATATTCTGTTTTGATTTTTTAAGTGCCTGTTTAGCGGAAAGTACCTTTGGTTTGCTTCGGGTGAAAAGTAAATAAATAACGGGTAAACAAATCCAGCTTACAAAAAATGAACAAACCAATGTAACAATCATAGTGTCTGTCATCACTTTAAAATACGCACCCGCTACACCGGTCATTAATATAAAGGGAAGAAAAATAACAATAGTACTTAACGACGAGCCGATCATTGCTGGCAATAAATACCTGATGGCTTTTTGTAACAAAGCAGCTGTGGGCTCTTCCGGGTGTTCTTCATGTGTACGATGTATTTGTTCAACTACCACAATGGCATCATCAATTATTAAACCGATGGCAGCAGCAATTGCGCCAAGCGTCATAATATTAAAGGTTTGCCCAGTTGCATACAGCACAATAAGTGTCAGCAGCAAAGTAACCGGTATGGTAATTAAAATAACGGCACTTGCCTTTATGGAACGCAGAAAAATAATGGCTACCAGTAAGGCTAACAACACACCAATCCACAAACTATCTGTTACACTTTTTACAGAATCTTTTACAAAATCGCTTTGTACATAATAGGGTTGTATAGTTACTCCCTTAGGCAAAATTTTCCGAAGCTCCTCTACCTTAGTCTGCATTTTTGCAGATAAATCAACCAGGTTAGCATTGGGCTGCTTTACAACAGCCAGTAAAATAGCAGAATGCCCGTTGGCATTTATTTTTACATATTCTTTAGCCTCCTGAATTTGGATTGCAGCTATATCCTGCAGCGTAACAATGCGCTTGCCGTTATTACTGATAACTAATTTTTCCAGTTCGCTTTTTGTATCAACTACAGCATCGGTTACTGTTAAATACATTTGACGGTAGTCTGATAAATAACCATTTGATTTAATAAAATTTGTTTGACTTAACGCAAGAGTTATTGCATCGGGAGTAATACCCAGGGTACTCATTTTACCTTTGTTGAGTGTAAGCCAAAACTCTTTGGCTTTACCTCCAATTACCCTTATCTCGCTTACGCCTTCAACCTGCGATAAAAAAGGTTTGATGGTGTACATGGCCAGGAGCTTTTCTTCAATAGGTGATAATGAAGGAGCTTCCAGTGTGTAGCCTATTACAGGTAAAATGGAAGGGTTCATCCGTTCCACCGTAATCTGCACATCAGGCGGCAATACGTTTCTTATCTCACTAATCTTACTCTCTATTCTTTGCTGGCTTACGTCAATATTGGCTTTCCAATCCATGAAGGCACTTATTTCGCAACTACCCCTGCTGGTGGTACTGCGAATCATTTTTAAATCAGGCACCTGCTTTATGGCATTCTCTAATTCACGGGTTACCGTAATCATCATTTTGTTTACCGGCTGCTGGCCTGCATCTGCTATAATTTTTATTTTTGGAAATGTAATCTCCGGAAACAAAGCAGTCTGCATTTTGCTATACGCAAAAAATCCACCTAAAATAATGATGGCAATAACAAGGGATACAGGATTTTTATGTGCAATAAAAAAATTCTTCATTTTTATACAATATTATAATAGCAGGTTCCTGCAATACGCTGCATTGAAATTATCTGCAAGTGATTAAATATTTACTATTCCTGTATCACTATTACTTTGGCAGTATCGGTCAGTCCATAATTTCCGGTTAACAATATTTTTTCCGCACCAGAAAATACCGGTGAAAGAATTTCAACCTGCTCGTTGTTTTCTAAACCTTTTTTTACTGGAACTTTAACGGCTGTTGTACTATCAATCAATTTCATTACCCAAAACCGGCTTTGTACCTCGTCTGTCAATACTGCTTCTTTTGGCAGGGAAATAGCATGCGTTATTGATTTTTTTACAATAATCACTTTCGCTATCAGGTTCTCAGGTATTTGTTGCTTGCTGTTTACTTTTATAACCACCTGCTGTGTTTGCGATACTGCATCCACTATAGGCATTAATGCAGTTACGTAACCACTTAATACAGTGCCATCCGGTAGTTTTAACTGCAGGCTTTTGTTGCCATTTAAATAAGGTTTTAATTCGTAAGGCAAATCCATTAAAAACACAAAACTGTTTACATCGCTTATAATGGCCAGTTGTTCGCCATCGGTAACATAGTCGCCTGCCTTATAAGTAAGTGCAGAAACATAACCGCTGCCCGGCGCATTAATATGTATGATACCGGTAAAACGAAAAGATGAATCCAATACATTAACTGTATTGCCCAGTGCGGCTGCTTCTTTATTTTTTATAACGAACATATCCTGCCCCTTTGTTACATATTTACCCAACTGTGCATTTACCAGTTGCAGGTAACCTGTTGCATTTGCTTTTACAAATGATTTTAATTGAAAAACAGATGTTGCATTTAATTCAGCAGTTTCTGACAATGAACCCAATGTAATATTTGTAAGCGTTACAGGTGTTCCAATATCGGCAACCGGTAACTCTTCTGCAGTAGTATTCTTTTTAGACCCGCAACTTAATAGGCTGGTGATTGCAACTAACAACGACAGCATTAATGAATATTTTTTCAGCATAGCAGTTTATTGTTTTCTGTTCCAGTAATTTATCTGGTTAATTAATTGCAGTTTAGTAATGGTATTTTGGGTAATAATATTTTTAGCATTCAGGTAATTGCCAATAGCAATAATATAATCTGCAATACGCACATCGCCGGTTACCAATTGCGGGCGTTGTGCCTTTATTAAGCCTTCTGCATATTTTATCTGAACAGTTGCCTGTTGTATCAACTGTTCTGCCAATAAAAGCTGTTGCTGCAATTGATCTATTTGCTGCTTATATTGTTTGCTAAAAAAGTTCAGGTAATTCTGACGCTTCTGCTCAGCAATGGTGTTTTTTTGATGGAGCATTTTTTTTTGGTTCCCATCATAAATAGGTACAACAAGACTGATACCTGCGCTAACGCCAAAATTTTTATATGGGGTAATGAGAAAAGACGAGTTATAGCCCCCATCTGCAAATACATTTATTTTAGGCCGGTAGTTAAAATCAATTTGCTGGTCAGTATTTTTTATTTTCAAACTATCCAGCTGGTATTGCTGATAAAATACGGTTTGTTCTAAAGGGGGTAATGCCTCATTTAATAATTGAGGCGCCGGTAAGATGGTATAGGCAGTATCCGACAAACCGCTGATATAATTAAGCGTCGAAAAATCATTTTGATACTGTTGTTTCAATTGTTTTATTACCAGCTCCTGCTGTTGAATATTCACCATAAAAGAAAGAAAATCTGTTTGTTTATAAACACCATTTTCTGCCAGCTTCTTAAGGATACTTTCTTCCTTATTTAACAAATCCATTAAGTCTGTATTAAACCTTATTTGCTCTAAATCGCCATAAACGGTAATGTACTGCTGGCTTATGCTTCGTTTTAAATCCTGCTCCGATATTTTGCCCTGATTTTGCAAACCTAAATTCAGGAGTTGTAAAGCCATATACTGGTTATTGATATTATTTTTACCAATTATTGGCTGCGATACAGTAACCAGTGCATTAAATGTATGAAGATTAGTAATGGCTCCATCGTAACCCCAACCTTTTATTGACGGTGCATAAGCTGCAGCAGTACCTGCATTTACCTGCGGCAGGTAAGATACCCGCAAACGCTGGCTGTCAATTTCATTTGTCTGAATCTGTAATTGGTAATCTTTTAATAAGGGGCTGTTTTGCAGCCCCTGTTTTATAAAATAATCAATGTCTTTATTTTGTGCTGTACCAATATTTGCTAAAAAGACGAAAAATATTGTTGCAATTTTACAATTCATATTTGTTATTTAATAAAGCTGCTATTT
>JAYVZR010000388.1:0-9891 GCA_043783135.1 Ferruginibacter sp.
ATTTTTTCAAGGCTTATAAAAGGCATTGGTAAAAAAGGCGATGTGTTGATTGGGCTAAGCACTTCTGGTAGTAGTGCCAATATTATAAAGGCTTTTGAAGTGGCAAAGGAGAAAGAAATGATCACCATTGGTTTTACGGGTCAAACTGGTGGCAAAATGAAAGAAATTTCTGATTACCTTTTAAATATTCCTTCAACCGATACACCACGCATACAGGAGAGTCATATTTTGGTAGGGCATATTATTTGCCAACTGGTAGAGGAACAATTATTTGGGAACAAATAATTAATGGATAATTTTTAGAACAACGGGTCGGTTAGCTTTTCGCCATTCACTATTCACCATCATGATAAAGACAGCAATAATATTAGCAGGAGGTTTAGGAACCCGTTTGCGCAGTGCTGTGGCCGATTTGCCAAAATGTATGGCCCCGGTAAATGGCATACCTTTCATTGCTTTTGTAATAGCCTATTTAAAAAAAGAAGGTATTGAAAACTTCATCTTCTCATTAGGGTATAAAAGTGAAGCGATTATTAATTATGCAGATACCAATTATAAGGACCTACATAAAAAGTATGTAATAGAAACAAAACAATTGGGTACAGGCGGCGCCATAAAAGAAGCCTGTAAATCGGTTGAAGAAAAAAATGTGGTAGTAGTAAATGGCGATACTTTATTTGCAGCGGATATCAGTAATTTATCAAAATTTCATGAAGGCCATACAGCTGATTGTACCATTGCCTTAAAACAAATGCACAATTTCGACAGGTATGGTGCTGTTGAATTAAAGGAGGACAACCTGATTAATGCTTTTAACGAAAAACAATTTTGTACAATTGGATTGATTAATGGCGGCGTATATACGTTAATGGTATCTAACCTGTTATCAGGTAATTACCCGGAGGTTTTTTCATTTGAAAAAGAATATTTTGAAAAGAATACCGGTACTAAAAAATTATATGGTGTTGTCAATGATGGATATTTTATTGATATCGGTATACCGGAAGACTACCTGCGCTTTCAGGAAGATTATAAAAAAGTACTTACAAAAAATAAATATAGCCCTGCCGGCAATAAAGCAGATGAATTTATTAAAGGATTAATTGCATGAACCAATTTACCATAGACCATAACTGGACACTTTTTTTGGATCGGGATGGCGTTATTAACCATGAGCTGTATTTAAGTTATGTTAATAGCTGGGATGAATTTAAGTTTTATGATGGTGCAAAAGAAGCCTTTAAAATATTTGCCACAAAATTTAAATACATCCTTGTTGTTACCAATCAACGTGGCGTAGGAAAGGGCATTACTAAAATTGAAAACCTACACATAGTCCATAAGAATATGAAAGAGGAAATCGCTATTGCTGGTGGAAGGATTGATGGAATTTATTTTTGCCCCGATCTTGATAAAGAAAGCCCTAACCGTAAACCAAATACAGGTATGGCTTTGCAGGCAAAACAAGATTTCCCCGGCATTGATTTTAAAAGATCAATAATGGTAGGTAATAATATCAGCGATATGGAATTTGGCCATAACATTAATGCTAAAACAGTTTTACTTACTACCACAATGCCTGAACATCCACCAGCAATAAATAACATTGATGCTGTATACAGCTCCTTATACCAATTTGCTAAAACCTTATAATACCGATTGTGCATCCCTAATATTCCAATTGCATTGACCTAAGGGCTGCTACATCGGCATTATACAAGAATGGGTTGACCAGATTATAATCACAATTGGTATAAGCTTTCGTTAATATTAACGTTACTGGATAAGTTTACCTTTGCATATACAAGTATTTTTATAAATTTATCAGATGAAGAAACCATGCTTATTTGCTTTTTATATCCTTTGCACCCTTTTTTGTTTTTCTCAACGCATTCATAAAAATGATAATCTTTTTTTAAAACAAAAAGAAGACTCATTAAAAAGCTATGCCAATGATATGGTGCAATCCATCAACGCCCAAAATCGTTTTACTGCAGACAGTCTTTTTACCAAAATGTTTGTACGGGCTTTAAAAATAAGCAATTCCTTCTACTACCCTTTCGATTCCTTACAAACCATTTCTAAATTATCCCCGCAAGACAGCAGCTTCCGGATTTTTACCTGGCAGTTGGTAATCAATGACAACATCATCCGCCAGCATGGCGCCATACAAATGAAAACTTCAGATGGTTCATTAAAATTATATCCTCTGATTGACAAATCTGATGTAACTATCAATCTTTCAGATACTATAGGTAATAATAAAGGCTGGATTGGCGCAGTATATTACAGGATCATACAAACAAAAAGCGGCAACCAAAATTATTATACTTTAATTGGCTATGATGAAAATAATATCCGCAGCAATCGTAAAATAATTGAAGTGTTGAATTTTATAAATGATGAACCGGAGTTTGGCGGCCGTTATTTTAGTTTTGAAAACGATACACTGAAACGCCCCACCACCAGCAGGTACATCATGGAGTATAAAAAAGCAGCCGGGGCCAGGCTTAATTACGATGAAAACCTGGATATGATTGTTTTTGAACATTTAGAATCTGAAAGTAACGAACCAAAAAAGAAATGGACACTTATACCTGATGGAGATTATGAAGGTTTTAAATGGACAAACGGAAAATGGGTGCATGTAGAAAAAGTATTTAACCAGGTAACCCCTGAAGGTAATGAACCGGTGCCAAACCCCATTAAAGATGCACAGGGCAATACAGATGAAAATAAATTAAAGGATAATACGCCGAAGCAAAAGTAACAATGCTGACTGCATCCATTCAAAAATAAAATCTCCTACCCTTCAATCAGGTAAGTGCCGAGGTCAATCACTTCTCCCTCGCCCTTTTTATATTGCTCGATGGCAAGAAGGTCTACATCTTCAATCACCTGACTTTGAAAAATGGGCAAGTCATTTTTATACATTACAAAATACAAATCCGGAAAAGATTCCAGATTGGCAAGGTCGCCAAATGCTTCATGATGAAAAGAAATTTTTGAATATCCTTTTTCATCCAATCCGCTTTGGCCAATAAAATCTCTATCAAATATATCTTTATCGAACAGGCGGACTAGATATTCCTTTCCTGTAACAGCAGTATCAGTTCCCTTGGCAATAAAACGTGCAGCTATTTCAAAATTCATTTCAGGGTCTAAAGAAAACTTGTTCATGTTGATGATGTTTAATTGTACAAAATTAAAACTGGATATAGATATTAGAAAGATAAAAGTACCCGGTATTCTAAATATTATCAATTATCCATTAACAAATTATCCATTAAAATTTTAGTCATTCAATTTCAACACAGCTAAAAATGCTTCCTGCGGTACTTCTACATTGCCAATCTGTTTCATTCTTTTTTTACCTTCCTTTTGTTTTTCCAGCAACTTCCGTTTACGACTGATATCACCACCGTAACATTTGGCGGTTACATCTTTGCGCATGGCACTTATGTTTTCCCTTGCTACCACCTTGGCGCCAATGCTGGCCTGTATAGCAATCTGGAACTGCTGACGGGGCAATAACTCTTTTAATTTTTCGCAAAGTTTTCTGCCAAACTCATGTGCCCTTGCACGATGTATCAAGGCACTCAATGCATCTAATTTATCGCCATTTAATAAAATATCCATTTTTACAATATCGCTGGGCCTGTATTCTATCGGGTGATAATCAAACGATGCATAGCCCCTTGTAATACTTTTTAAGCGGTCGTAAAAATCAAAAACAATTTCTGTTAAAGGCATATCAAAACTAAGTTCTACCCTTGTTGGTGTAAGGTATCCCTGGCTGATTAATACCCCTCTTTTGCTGATGCATAAAGTCATGATATTACCAATATATTCAGGCTTACTAATCATCTGTGCCCTTATAAAAGGCTCTTCAATCGTTTCAATACGGCTGGGGTCGGGCATCTGCGTAGGATTGTTTACTGTAATCACTTCGCCCTTTGTTGTGGTAGCAATAAAGCTCACATTGGGTACAGTAGTAATAACTGTTTGGTTAAATTCCCTTTCCAAACGTTCCTGTATAATTTCCATGTGCAGCATTCCTAAAAAGCCGCATCTAAAACCAAAGCCCAATGCCTGTGATGTTTCCAGTTCAAAAGTAAGCGAGGCATCATTCAATTGTAATTTATCCATACAATCCCTCAACTCTTCAAATGCATCAGTTTCTACCGGAAAAATTCCTGCAAATACCATCGGCTTAACATCCAAGAAACCCTTGATTGATTCCGTTGCCCCATTTGAAGTAGTAGTAATGGTATCACCTACTTTTACTTCCCTGGCATTTTTAATACCGGTAATAATATAGCCCACATCGCCAGCCCTTACTTCATTTTTTGGAGCCAATCCCATTTTTAAAATACCCACTTCATCTGCACCATATTCCAGCCCGGTGTTGCTGAATTTTATTTTGTCGTTCTTTTTTAAAGTACCGTTGAACACACGGTAATAAACAATTATCCCCCGAAATGAATTGTACACACTGTCAAATATCAATGCCTGCAACGGAGCATCCACATCACCTTTGGGTGCAGGTATGCGTTCAATAATAGCTGTTAATATTTCTTCAATACCGATACCGCTTTTACCACTGGCCAGTAAAATATCTTCTGGTTTACAGCCAATCAATTCTACAATCTGGTCGGTAACTTCCGGTATCATGGCGCCGTCCATATCAATTTTGTTGATGACGGGAATAATCTCCAGGTTATTATCGATGGCCAGATAAAGATTGCTGATAGTTTGTGCCTGTATACCCTGGCTTGCATCAACCAGCAATAATGCCCCTTCGCAGGCTGCCAATGCACGGCTAACCTCATAGCTAAAATCCACATGGCCGGGAGTATCAATCAGGTTAAACACGTATTCCTCGCCCTTCCAGGTGTAATTAATCTGTATCGCATGACTTTTAATAGTAATGCCTTTTTCCCTTTCCAGGTCCATATCATCCAGTACCTGCGCCTGCATATCCCTTTCGCCGATAGTATGGGTAAACTCCAGTAAACGGTCTGCCAGGGTACTTTTTCCGTGGTCGATATGTGCAATAATGCAAAAATTTCTAATATTCTTCATCCCAGTACGTCTATTTTTAGAGCCG
The DNA here is from genome assembly GCA_043783135.1 of Ferruginibacter sp. GTDB lineage: Bacteria > Bacteroidota > Bacteroidia > Chitinophagales > Chitinophagaceae > Ferruginibacter. The sequence continues at coordinate 5,111 of JAYVZR010000388.1, forward strand.
CAAAGATAGCCGCTTTTAGTTGATTTGACGCTTTGTTAAAGATTGAAAATTGAGGCGTCTTTTTGAGAAATGTAATTGAATGGCTACTTGGAATTTTGCGAATCTCCTCCGCCAGGCTACCTATTAAGCATGAAGCCTTATTTGTTTTTCTAAAATGTGGAGATATTGATTACAACGGAGCCCCTCTTTAAGTGCAATATAATAGAATTCGAAAAAAATTTTTATCCAAGATGATGCTATGAAAAAAATTGAAATCTAATTGAAGAATGAAGTAATTGATAAATTTACAGAAAAAGAGAAAGTTAAGGCCTGAAAATAAAAGTACAACATGATTCACTTTAGCAGTTTCGCAGTAACGAAATCACAAATAAAAATTTCATTATATTGACTCAAATATGCAACAACATATTTTTTATAAGTAACACAGCGATAGTCAGGATACTTCCATACGTTATTGTAATTGCAGGGTTTATGTTCTATTCTTTCATCAGAAAGATTTTCAAAAAATTTAAAAATTTCATTTGCAAATTTTTTGGCTGTCAGTGGCAATCCTTTGCTTTCTATAAAAAGAGTAACGTCTGCAACTGCTTCCGCAGCTGGTTCTAAAATACTTACTTTCCTTTTGCCAATTTGTCAATCATTTTATAGGCATGTTTTTTACCTGCGGCCAGTGTAAGTTTTTTTACAGGGCTTGTTTTTTGGGCCGCCAGTAATTGTAGTTTATCCAATTCATTTTGCTCAATAACAACAAATTTTTTCTTATCTATCGTAAGTGTTTCCATAAAATGATTATTTATACTTTCAAATTTACATGGATGGGGATAACCCGAAAGTTTTAATGCGTTTGCCCTGACGGTAACAGTTTGTATGTAGTTTAACCAGTTGTTCCCGGTAACGCAGGCAGTTTACTAATATAATGTCAGCTATATTTTTTTGCAATATTTATTTATTCGTACAACCTTCCTGCAAAGGCTAGCCCGTAATAAATTGTGTACTAATTGTTGCTATAAAGACTATCCTCATTTAACCAACACAATTTTTTCCCCGTCAATCGGCATCAAATTACTTTTTACTCTTACAACTGGCTTGCTGCCTGAAAGGGAGCGGATACTTGCTTTTACAAGTTCACCATTTGCCCATTCAATATCCACTTCATAATTTCCCCTTGCTTTAAGGCCGGTTATTTTTCCACTCTTCCATGCAGATGGCAGAGCGGGTAATAAATTAATATCGCCATTCTGGCTTTGCAACAACATCTCTGCAACACCTGCTGTACCCGCAAAATTTCCATCAATCTGAAATGGGGGATGGGCATCAAATAAATTGGGGTAAGCACCACCGCCATGACTGTAATTAGTATTGCCGTCTCTTGTTAAACGAAGCAGGTTTTTAAACAGCGTATATGCGTGATCTCCATCGAGCAACCTTGCCCACATGTTTACTTTCCATGCCAGGCTCCAGCCAGTTCCATCATCTCCCCGAAGTTCCAATGTTCGTTTGGCTGCCTGTGCAAGTTCGGGTGTAGTGAGCGGCGAAATTTGATTGGCCGGATGCAGGGCATATAAATGCGAAGTGTGCCGGTGATGAGGATCTTCCTCTTTAAAATCTTTATACCATTCCTGCAGGCCGCCATTGGCACCAACTTTAAAAGGCAATAATTGTTTTTTTGCTGCAATGATGGTATCCCTGAAAGCTGCATCTGTATTCAGCACTTTGGATGCTTCAATAATGTTACTGAATAAATCTTTAATAATACCCATGTCCATTGTTGTGGCGATGGACACATTGCCACGTTTGATGCTGTCGTAAATAAAAATATTTTCTGGTGAAGTACTGGGTGATGTTACCAGGTATCCATTCTTATCTTTTATCAGCCAATCCATGCAAAACTCAGCCGCACCTTTCATAATGGGATAGGCCTCTTTTAAAAACGCTTTATCGTTGGTATATAAATAGTGCTCCCATAAATGGCGGCAAAGCCAGTTGCCACCCATGTACCAGTTGGCCCAGGAAGGGTCTCCTTTACCAAGGTCGCCAACCGGGTTACTCATGGCCCAAATATCTGTGTTGTGATGAACAATCCAGCCATTGGCATGATAATATTCTTTGGCTGTGTTTGCCCCGGTAACCGTTAAATGTTTTATTAAATCAAACAGCGGTTGGTGCATTTCAGAAAGATTGGTAACTTCTGCCGGCCAGTAGTTCATTTCCACATTAATATTACTTGTATAATTGCTGCTCCATGGCGGCCTCAGTTCCTTGTTCCAGATGCCTTGTAAATTAGCTGGCGCATCTTTTGTACGGGAAGAAGAAATTAACAGGTAGCGTCCATATTGAAAATACAATGCTTCCAAACCTGCATCGGCACCGCCTTTGGTGTAGGCTTCCAATCTTTCATCGGTTGGTAAATTTGTTTTTACCGGGGCTTCTTTATTTAATGTAAACGATACCCTGTTAAAATAGGTATGAAAATCTTTCAGGTGATTTTGTAATAAAACATCGTAAGGTTTAGCTACTGCTTTGTCAAGATAACCAGCAGCTAATTGCGTTTCATCTTTCCCCTCTTTATCAGGGCATTTATCAAAGCCATTAAAACTGGTGGCAGCAGAAACTAGCAGTACCAGTTCTGTGGCATTTTGCACTGTAATGGCATTGGCAGCAGTGTTAACAATTCCGTCTTTATTGATTGCTTTTATCAGCAGCTCAAAACGCATGCCTTTGCAGCGGGTAGAATCACCATATTGAATTGGTTCTTTCTCGTACCCTACATAACTTGGTGCTACGTGCATGGGTGCATTTCCTTTTAATACCAATTCATTTTTACCAATTGTACCGGTAATAAAATGCAGCTGACTTGTTGTACCAATAATGCAATTGATATTATTTTTGCCATCAGATGAAATGCGGATTACAATTACCTGGTCGGCGGCAGATGAAAATACTTCCCGTTTATAATGGATACCATCTATCGTAAAAGTAGTAGTAGCAATGGCATCCTGCAGATTTAGATCCCGGTAAAAATCAGTTGATGGTGTATGGGTAAATTGTTGCTGAATTTTTAAATCACCTAGCGGCATAAAACTTTCAGAATACAGGCCCTGCATATGTTTGGCAAGTTCATTAGCTTTGCCATAATCGCCATCGGATAAGGCCTTTCTTGTTGGGGCTAAATAGTCAAATGCTGTTGGGTTTACCTCTTTATTTACAGGGCCGCCGCTCCATAAAGTAGCTTCATTCAATTGAATCAATTCATTTTCTACCCCGCCAAAAACCATGGCGCCCAACCTGCCATTGCCAACAGGTAAGGCTTCTGTCCAGGTACTTGCTGGTTTGTTGTACCAAAGGGTTAACTCTTTTTGTGCAAAGGAATTGATAGAAATAAAGATGAATAAGCTGACAAGAAGATGTTTCATAATTTTTTATACAGTTGATTTTACTTTAAATTTTATTTGGATTAAATATACTCTTAATATCGTTTGGCAAAGAAAGATGAATTGAATTGGCTTTTTTAATACTTATTTAGCTTTTAGTAATTAATTATTTTATAAAATTCCTTCGTCACAAACCATGCTTTCTTTTTAACGCCTTTATCACCCAGTAAACCTTTCCCGTTCCACATAACTTTTTGGCCATCCTGGCAGATGGGTTGCAAAACGGGTTGGTGATCGAAAATCTACCAATATCTATTGGCAGGTACTTTTAAGAAAAGGAGTGGTTTTAAACATTTTTACCTGGTCTTTATACATCTGTTGCTGGTACTCTTCACTCCAGCTGCTGGCGGTATCTTTTGAACCATGATGGCCCTGCAATGCTTCGGCATCAAACTTCGGCATAATTAATGGTTTATTGAAAGTTGATTTCCATTACATCTTCGGGTTTGCCTGGCTATGGCCTGTACCAGCCAAAATATTCATTTACGGAAATTACGTCCAGAAAGTTACAGAGTGTGTCATCAATGGTAACCGTATTGCCCGAATAATTTATTTGGCTGAAAGCAGAAGCAACAGTTTTTTATTGGCATCTTTTTTTTATTGAAATGTTTTCTTGTACCACACGGTACCTGCATAAAAGCTGAGTTCTTTAATTTGTGAGATAAAATTACCTGGTACATCCAGCACCGTGCCATTATCAAATGAGTATTCATAAAAATCAGATTTGCCTGTTGGCTTACGGTCTTTCCAAATGGCTTTCCATTCGCCAATGCCAACATCTTACGGATCAATAATGGCCTGCCATTTGCCATTGAGGCTGCTCAAAGTATAACCAGAAAAAATAAATAAATATGGCTGCCAGTAAAAAGGCAGCTACTGTACAATCTATCATCAGTAATACCCCTTTTTTCAATTGCAATGCACATACAAAAAATGTATTCAGCCAATTGCAAAAATGCCGCACCAGTGCATTGGGCTACCACATATACAAATCGGCTCGACAAAAGCCCCACACATTTACAAAGGCACACAAAACCTATCGCACAGAAGCCAACCTTGCAAAAGAGCTGCAATTCCCAACACACGGCAGTCAGTCCTTTAAATCGGGCAGACAAAAACAAGCACCTAAGCCCACCCACCACCCCAACAAGTCAATGTCTATATATTAACAAAAGACCTATTTATCTGTACTTATGACCTAACCATTAATAAATCATTTTGCAGACAAATTCGACCTGTTTGCATATAATTTCCCAAAAAGCCGGAATAATGAAAGACCTTCATGTTCGTTAGGAAGACAGTTCAGCGTATGAAAAAATCATTTATAGTTTTATTGCACATAGGTTTTTG
>JAYVZR010000389.1:0-3702 GCA_043783135.1 Ferruginibacter sp.
CGGAAATGTACGTTTAAACTGCGGTCCCACTTTGGTACCGTTAGTAGCTGTTGTATTTACAGTTCCTGCCTGCCCATATTCCATCGTGGATCGTACAATGCGGCTTGCATTTACATTAAATTTATCGTAACTCATTTCGTGATTGATGTACACGCCAATAAGCAGGCATGCTGAAAGGCCTACGGTTAAACCAAAAATATTTATGGCCGAATATAATTTCTTCTTACGCAGGTTGCGTAGTGCTGTTTTGAAATAATTTTTTATCATAAAATACAATTTATAATGTCTGATTTATGAATGTCTGAATGTCTCTTGCTTTCATTGTTTTGGCCTCACCTCCCTTCCTTCCTTCCCGAAAAATCCGGACAGGCCCTCTCCTAAAGAGAGGAGGCAGTGCTCCGTACCATCACCAAACATTTTATCTTCCAATTCAACTTTGTTTCTTTTATCAACAATAACATCACCATCCTGCTATTCAGCAAACACTTCAAATTATTGAACTATTCCAAACTCCCCCTTGGGGGATTTAGGGGGCCGTTACTCCGTCTTCAAACTCTTTACAGGGTTGGCCACTGCTGCTTTTACAGCCTGGAAAGAAACAGCCAGAAAAGCAATCAACAGCGAAACTGCACCAGCCAATAAAAAAACCCACCAGGTTATACTAATGCGATAAGCAAAATCCTGTAACCATACATGCATGGCCCACCATGTAACAGGTATTGCTACTACAAATGCAATCAACACCAACTGTAAAAATTGCCGGGAGAGCATAAACAACACTTGTTGCACTGATGCACCCAACACTTTTCTGATGCCGATTTCTTTGGTGCGTTGTTCCGCTGTAAAGGCACTTAAACCAAATAAACCAAGCGCTGCAATAACAATAGCAATAAGGGCAAACAAAGTAAATATCTGTCCCGTTCTGGTTTCGGCTGCATACAACGCCGCAAAATTTTCATCTAAAAAAGAATAACTAAAAGGGCCTGTTGGACTAAATGAAACCCATTTTATTTTTGTATCAGCAAGAAAGTTTTTTACATCTGCAGCTTTCAATTTTACAAGGATAGTGCCGCCGTTATGCCCAAGCATCATCATCAATGGTGCAATAGTTTGCCGTACAGAGGCATAATGAAAATCTTTTACTATACCTTCCACTTTAAATTCATGTTGGCCAGAACGTACAATAGTTTTACCCACGGCGTCAGTTGTGTTCCACCCCAGTTCGCGAACAGCAGCTTCGTTAATTACCACGGCAGCAGAATCGGAAGGAAAATCTTTCGACAGGTTTCTGCCCGTAGCCATTTGTATACCTAATGTTTGCAGGTAATCATAATCTACATGAAATATATTGATATGAATCTCTGAATGATTGCCCTTGGCATTTTGTGCTTTTTCATAAACCTGTGTGCCATCCATATTACTAAAACCTGGTGTGCCACGTGATATACTTGCACTTGTTACCCTGCTATCCTGCAAAAGCGATTGTTTAAAAGCCTGCTCATTATTACCCAGTGTGTAGGTATCCTGTATCAATAATACCTGATCTTTATCGTATCCCAATTTTTTGTTCTGCATATAATTTAATTGCTGGTATACAACAATGGTTGCAATCACCAGTGCAGTAGACACTGCAAACTGAAATACTACCAAGCCGCTGCGAAGCTTGTTTTTACTGGTAAACTGTGTAGGTATATTTCCCTTTAATACCTGTATTGTTTTAAAAGACGAAAGAAAAAAAGCAGGATAAATGCCAGCCAATATGCCCACTACAAGCATTACAGCAATCGACGCAATAATAGTGGTATAATTAAGAAAGAATAAAAAATTAATATGCTTGCCCGATAACTGGTTAAAGTAAGGCAGTAAAATAAACACCAGCATATAACTAACCAGCATAGCAAAAAAGGTAAGTAATAAAGATTCTGTAAGAAACTGAAAAACCAGTTGCCCTTTTAATGAACCTGCCACTTTACGTATGCCAACTTCCTTTGCACGTTTGGATGCTCCTGCTGTTGAAAGGTTTGTAAAATTTACACAGGCAAGCAATAATATAAATACAGCAAGCGCACCAAAAATGTAAACATATTGTATATCTCCATTTGCCTCAATTTCATATTTGGTATGCGACTTAAGATGAATGTCTTTAATGGGTAGTAACGAAAATTTAAATGTGTTCACTGCGTTTTTTGCTTCTGCCTGTGTTACCCCCATATCACGTTGAATTTCGGGTACTGCAAATTTTGCTACCAGCTCTGGGAATTTGGTTTCCAGTTTTTTTGCATCTGTATTTTTATCAAGGAGCAGGTAGGTTGCATACCCAATATTCGTCCAGCTTTGCCCGGTAGATACCGGGTAAGTAGACATACTTATAAAACCATCAAAATGAAAATGCGCATTATCAGGCATTGCATCCATAAGCCCTGTAACTTTTAATAATTTGCCGTCACCAAATTCAAGCAATTTTCCTATAGGTTCATTATTGCCAAAATACTTTTGCGCAAATGCTTTTGTAATAACAATGCTGTTAGGTTCATGCAAAACTGTTCTTTCATCGCCTTTTATTAATTGGATGGAAAATACCTGGAGAAAATTAGAATCTACTGCGGCCAGTTGTTCTTCTTTGAACTGTTTATTATTGTATTTAACAAACATTCCGCCGCTTCTTACTAAGCGGGTAGAAGCTTTAACACCGGGTAAATTATTTTTAATACCCTCTCCAACGGAAAGATCAGTAAGGGGGTAGTCGCTGATACTTCCATTGCCAGCCACGTGCAGGTCTACACGATAAATATGATCCGCTTCTTTGGGATAAGTATCATAGCTTAACTCGCTGTATAGGTAGGCGCTTATTAACAGGCAACAGGTAAGCCCGATAGACAAACCAAATATATTAATGAACGAAAATATTTTTCGTTTTGCCAGGTTGCGCCATGCGATTTTAAAATAATTTTTAAGCATAAATATTTATTTAAGATATCTGATTTATTGATGTCTGATGCCTTATTTTTTTCTGTTTGCAGAACTTACATTTCTTTAATAAACATTTTATCTTCCATTTCGGCCTCACCTCCCTTCCTTCCCGAAATATCGGGACAGGCTCTCTCCAAAAGAGAGGAGGCGGTGCTGCTTACCATCGCCAAACATTTTATCTTCCATTTCAACTCTATTTTTTTAATCAACAATAACCCGATAGCTATTAAGTTCAACCCCACCCTACTCAGCAAATGCTTCAAATTTTTGAACTCTTCAAATGTCCCCCTTGGGGGATTTAGGGGGCCGTTCTACTCCGTTCTCAAACTTTTCACCGGGTTTGCCACTGCTGCTTTTATTGCCTGGAAACTTACTGTTAACAGGGCAATCAATATCGCTAAAAATCCTGCAATAATAAATATCCACCAGCTTATTGTAATTCTGTACGAATATGCTTTCAACCAGTTTTGCATCATCCACCATGCAATAGGAAATGCGATTATGCAGGAGAAAATAACCAGCTTCAAAAAATCTTTTGACAATAACCCTGCAATGCCCGCCACAGAAGCACCCAGTACTTTACGCACACCAATTTCTTTTATCCTGCGTTCAGCAGTATAAGATGCAAGGCCAAACAAACCCAGGCAGGAGATAATGATAGCCAGTGTCGCAAATACACGTGATAGTTTACTGATAAGCATTTCGCTCAAAAACATTTCATTAAACTGGTCA
>JAYVZR010000390.1:0-9874 GCA_043783135.1 Ferruginibacter sp.
ATCTGCCAGCAATCCATTAATAATCATGTTAATCAGATGTGTAATACTTTCAGTGTTGATAATTTTATTGCCGTCTAACTTTGTATTGTTCAATTTTTCTATTAAAAACAATTTAATAATAACAGAATGGATATAAACGTATGGCTAACAGTTATAACAGTATTCACCGCCATACTTGCATTATTGCCTAGGGAAGACTTAAAAATATTTACTTACAAGATATCAAAGGTTGAACAGATAATAGTTGTATTTACATTGGTCTTTCTATTGCCATATTTGATATACTTTAAGCAGTTGGAAGAAAGGTTTCAATTTTTAAAAGCCTTCACTTTTTCTTGGGGCTTTGAACCAACCAACCTGGCTTTCCTTTTTTTCTTTTTAATTTTTATTTGGTTTTTGTTCCGTCTTATCAGCAAATCAAAAGTGAAGGCCACTGTAAAAGCAGTGAATTATTTTCAAGAAATATTGACGGAAAAATCATTTGAAGAATTTTATAGAATATTCATAAAATACACTTCACCAAAAGATGTTTCAAATGGTTGGGAATTATACAGGCCAATAGTTATGCATCCAAAGTTCTTAAATGGTATATTTCCTAATCATACATCTTATCTTTTGGAAATGTGGGAAAGGTTCGAAAACGAAGAAGACTTCAAAACCATCTTTAAATTATTCCTTCAAAATAAAGATTCAGATTATTACAAGGAAATAAAAATGCATTCGGGTACTTATTCATTACGTTCTGATGCGCCATTCCTTAGTAAGATAATAAAGGATAGGATGAAGGAAAGTCTTAATAATCGTATTCTTGATATCCTAGCAGACCATATCAAAGAACATTTAGATAATGAATCATCCCCAGACAGTATTTATAATCGTGTGCATACATACAATAGGGTAAATGAAGACCAAGGGTTTAATTTACCTGCATATTACCATATTCGTTTCTTTGGAATTATGTATTCATATGCGATAGCAAGTAGAAGTAAAGACAATCCTAGAATGTTAACGTTTTATTCAACAATAACGGACCAGATAATTGACAACCTTCGTATGCCTAGCGAATTTGAAGATAATTTTGAATACCTTACCAATTATCACTGGTTGCTTTCTGAAATCTGTGGAATCATAAATAATTGGGCTGATAAATTTGGGGAAGAATATTATGATAACAAAAGAGATTATAACAGCCATATACCCTTTATGTTTCATAATGTAATGGGAAGTATTTATGATGGAATTGGAAGAGGCAATATAAAGCATCGGTTCCTATATAGCATGATGTATTATAACATGCTTTCCACTTACTTTGATTCTATGATTAATGATGAATTTAAAACCCAAATTGAAGTTGAAGTAATTGCAAAAATTCCGAAGGTATTTATAGCCCCTATATTTAATTTCGCATTAGATGAGAAGTTTGCTATTCACTATGATGATTTAAAAAAAGGTAGATTTGGACACGTTGACCATGAAATCAAAATTCTAAAAAGGTTGAAAGAATTTTTAGATAAAATAAATCCAAATGACACATATAATCAATAAGACCCACCTTGGATAAATTAATTACTTTGAAACATGAATTCATGCTATTTTTATTTATAGTAATAAACCTCCAAATATGAAAAAGAAATTGTCGATTAGTCTTGGTGTAATTCTAGTTCTCTTATTGATTTTAAATCCTAGTCTAAATCAATTCAAAGAATATCTTGGCAAGGAAGATTCTAACATGTATCGACGAACAAACAATTTTTTTATCTGTTCAATTTATCAAAATGGTAATGATGATAACGAAAGGTACTTTGCTATATTGGGTAACTTTTTCCATCTAAAGACTAGGAAAATTTTTGTGGATGAAATACCACAAATATCAATTGATTCCTCTTCTGTGACTATTGACACTGTAAGCTTTAAAGATTCAATTAAAGAGGCTTGGATTAACCATGTTATAGATTCATTGCCGGATTTATTACCACCACCGCAACCAAAACAAAGGGTAAAAAAGAAAAAAATATATACTGATGTTGATTCATTACCGAATTTATTACCACCACCACCCAAGAAAAATAGGTAATAAATTATTGAGATATAGCAATCAAATCTTTATGTGGTATATCAGTACAATCTAAGTATTCAAACTCATCAAATCACTTTTTGCAAAAAATATTATAAAACTAACGATCATTAGTTTTGATAGCCTATTTTTACACCTAATTTTAAACTGATTCCTTATGCAATTTCAACTTTCTGAAGAGCACCTGATGATACAAAAAGCGGCAAGAGATTTTGCCGTAACAGAGTGCTTGCCCGGCGTAATTGAAAGGGATGAATTACAAAAATTTCCAAAAGAACAAATTGAAAAATTAGCCGGCCTGGGCTTTATGGGCATGATGATAAGGCCCGAATATGGCGGCAGCGGAATGGATACCATTAGCTATGTTTTAGCGATGGAAGAAATCAGTAAAGTGGATGCGAGTGTCAGTGTATGCATGAGCGTTAATAACAGCCTTGTATGCTACGGCTTGCAGGAATTTGGCAATGAAGAACAAAAACAAAAATACCTTGTACCATTGGCGCAGGGAAAAAAAGATGACCAATTGTATATTGGTGCATTTTTGTTAAGTGAACCAGAAGCTGGCAGCGATGCCACTTCGCAAAAAACTATTGCTGAAGATAAAGGAGATTATTATTTATTAAATGGTACCAAAAACTGGATAACGAATGGAAGCAGTGCCAGCGTATACCTGGTGATTGCACAAACAGATGCCGGTAAAGGCAGCAGGGGTATTAATGTATTTATTGTGGAAAAAAACTGGCCCGGTGTAATGGTTGGTGCCAAAGAAAATAAACTCGGTATCAGGGGTAGTGATACACATTCTATTTTATTCACTGATGTTAAAGTGCCAAAAGAAAATAGGCTAGGAGAAAACGGTTTTGGGTTTACGTTTGCAATGAAGACCCTTGCGGGTGGGCGTATAGGTATTGCATCGCAGGCGCTGGGTATTGCCGGCGGCGCCTACGAACGGTCGTTGGAATACAGTAAACAGCGCAAGGCTTTCGGCAAAGAAATAATCCAGCACCAGATAATACAATTTAAACTGGCAGATATGGCTACCAGGATTGAGTGCGCCAGATTACTTTGCTTAAAAGCCGCATGGGAAAAAGACCAGCAGTTAGACTATACCGTTAGCAGCAGTATGGCAAAAGTTTTTGCCAGCGAAACTGCCATGTGGGTTGCCACTGAAGCGGTGCAAATACACGGTGGTTATGGCTTTGTAAAAGAATACCATGTTGAAAGAATGATGAGGGATGCCAAGATAACACAGATATATGAAGGTACCAGTGAGGTGCAGCGTATTGTGATTAGTCGGGGGATATTGAAGTAACAGCCCCCTCTATCTCCCCCGGAGGGGGGAGGAAGTAGAGTAGATGATCTCTAACATTTCAACACAATTATTGAATTAGTATACTCCTCTTAAAAAAACTATGAGCGTCAATATTGAAAAATATCAATCCTTACTTGCTGAATTAAATGGGAAAGTTCTCCTTGTTGCAGTAAGCAAAACCAAGCCTATTGAAGATATACAAGCCTTGTATGATTTAGGGCAAAGGGATTTTGGAGAAAATTATGTGCAGGAACTGGTAGATAAAGAAATGGTTTTGCCAAAGGATATCCGTTGGCATTTTATTGGCCACCTCCAAAGCAATAAAGTAAAATTTATTGCCTCATTTGTTCATTTAATCCATGGGGTAGACAGCATCAATCTTTTAAAAGAGATTAATAAAGAAGCTATAAAAAATAATCGTGTAATCGATTGCCTGCTCCAAATTCATATTGCATCGGAAGAAACAAAATTTGGTTTGGATGCTGCAGAATTAAAGGCGGCAATTGATGACAGTAATAATTATAAAAACGTTCGCATTGCCGGGTTAATGGGCATGGCTTCATTTTCTGACAACTTAAACCTGGTAAGGTCAGAGTTTAAAACACTCCAGTCTTTATATAAGCAACATCCTTCCTTTTCGATTCTTTCAATGGGTATGAGCGGCGATTACTCCATTGCAATACAAGAAGGCAGTAATATGGTGCGTATCGGCAGTTTATTATTCGGCGAAAGAAATTATAGTAAGCCATAAACCATTCCCGTTTATCTTCGCATACAGCTAACTGTTACTGCTGCTATTAAATAATAAAAAGTTAATGACCCAGGAAATTATCATTCTTTGCATTGCTGCTTTTGCTGCAGGCTTTATAGATTCTATTGTTGGTGGCGGTGGCCTGGTACAAACACCTGCAACTTTAATAACCCTTCCACAATATCCTGTAGCCACTTTATTAGGAACAACAAAAATCCCTTCTTTACTGGGTACTTCAATTGCTGCTTTTCAATATGCGCTTAAAGTCAATATCCGTTGGAAATTACTGGCAGCGATGTGCAGTATGGCTTTTGTGGCTGCTTATGCAGGGTCTGCAACCGTAACGCTGGTTAGCAATACTTTTATAAGGCCTGTATTTTTTATCATATTGATTGCAGTATTTGTTTATACTTATACAAAAAAAGATTTTGGCCTGGCAATTGAAAAATCGATTTCCGAAAAAAAAGAATACCGCTTGTGCAGCTTCATAGCTTTGCTTATTGGTTTTTATGATGGTTTTATTGGGCCAGGCACCGGAAGTTTTTTAATACTTTTTTTTATCAGCATGCTTGGTTTTGATTTTTTAAAAGCCAGTGCTCATGCTAAATTGGTAAATGTATCTACCAACTTAGGCTCCATACTTTTTTTCTCCCGCAGCGGGCATATTTTATATCAATATGCAATACCGATGGCTATTTGTAATTTTACAGGTTCTATTATGGGGGCGAAGCTGGCCATTTTAAAAGGCAATAAATTTATACGGCTATTTTTTTTAATTGTGATAGCAGCAACAATCATACGCTTTGGGTATGATATATTTTTAAAAAAATAAGTACATGAAAAAAGTAATTATCATAGGCGCTACATCTGGTATTGGCAGAGAACTGGCTAAATTATATGCTGTAAACAACTGGCTGGTTGGCGCTACGGGCAGAAGAAAAGAATTACTGCAAAGTTTACAAAAAGAGTTTCCTGATAATATACTAACAGAATGCTTTGATGTAACCGGAACCGAAAATATAGAAAGTATTAAAAATTTAATTCAGCAACTCGGTGGCCTCGATCTGTTGATTTACAACAGTGGTTACGGAGAACCATCCGAAATACTTGACTGGAAGATTGATAATGAAACTACTCAAATAAATGTGAATGGGTTTGTGGAAATTGTACATTTTGCATTCAATTATTTTGTGTCAGAAGGTAAAGGGCAAATTGCAGCTATTTCATCCATCTCAGCCATTAGGGGTAATAGCTTTGCCCCGGCATATAGCGCCAGTAAGGCTTACATGAGTACTTATATGGAAGGGCTTTACATAAAGGCTGCTAAATTAAAGCTGCCGGTTTATATTACAGATATACAGCCCGGATTTGTAGATACTCCAATGGCAAAGAGCCCGGAAAAGTTCTGGGTTTCATCAGTAGAAAAAGCAGCACAGCAGATGTACAGCGCCATCACAAATAAAAAGCGGAAGGCTTACATTACAAAACGATGGTGGCTTATTGCAAAACTGATGAAAATTATTCCTATGTTTATTTATAAAAAAGTCGGGTAATTTAAAATCATCTACAACTTTTTGTTAAAGCTTTAACATCAAAAATGAATTTTGGCATCAAGTTGCATCGTTTACATTTAATAAAATAACTTTGAGATGTATTACAGTCAACCTATGCAGTCATCATTTGAAGCAGAAAAAAATAGAAAGGCATTTACCTATACTTCGATTATAATAGCGATACTATTATTGCTGGCTATTTTCATTACCTGGCCGCTAATACAACCGCCTGTTCCACTGGTACAAGACCTCATCGAAATTAACCTTGGTAATAATGAAGAAGGTTTTGGAGAAGTGCAGCCCCTGATAAAAGGTGAAATGGCTCCGGCACAGGAACCAGCTACACAAACACACAAGGCCGCAGCAGCCAAGGAGCCTCCTGCTGAAGATATTAAGCCGGATGCAAATATAGATAAAGAGGCAGCACCTGTTACAAAGCCTGAAAAGGTAGTTCCAAAAACAAATAAAATTGCTAAGGAACCTGTTATAACCCCTGTTAAAACTACTACTCCTGCACCTGTAGTAATGCCTACACCAAAACCACAAAAGCCAAAAGCAACTTACAATGGTTCAGGCACGGGTAACGGTAATGGCGCTACAGAAAACAATGGTGATACTTACCAGGGTAATAAGCCCGGAGGTAAAGGAGATGCTGGTGACCCTTCGGGTAAGCCTGATAGTTATGGCAATAGCCCCGGCGGTAAAAGCGGTGTAACTGTTGTTAAAGGAGTAAGACCATTAAATTTAGGTCAATTGAAGTTTGAAGATGACTTCAATGAAAGTGCAAAAATTTATCTTGATATAAGATATAATAGCTCTGGAGTATATATTAGCAGTTCTACTTCCAAAGGTACTACAACTACAAATTCTTCAAGTATTTCCATTGCCAAGAAAAGAGCTGGTGACTTAAAATTTCCTCCAAGTGCAGACGGAGGAGTTACGACCATTCTTTTTAACCTGAAAATAAATTAATAATTATCAACCCTTTTTTAAAGTTCGGCTGATTCTATATTTGCAGAATGAATTATCAGGAAACAATTGATTATTTATATGCACAATTACCAATGTATAGCCGCATAGGTGCTGCTGCCTACAAAGAAGACCTTCACAATAGTATCGCTTTATGCAATGGGCTGGATAATCCGCAGACAAAATTTAAGAGTATACATATTGCTGGTACTAATGGCAAAGGCAGTACCAGTCATATGTTGGCTGCCATACTTCAACAGGCTGGTTACAAAACAGGATTATATACATCCCCACATTTAAAGGATTTCAGGGAGCGGATAAAGATAAACGGTGAAATGATTGCCGAAGATTTTGTAATCAATTTTGTGCAACGTACACAACTATTATCCCGGCAAATTGAGCCGTCTTTTTTTGAACTAACAATGACGATGGCGTTTGATTATTTTGCACAGCAGCAGGTTGATATTGCTATCATTGAAACAGGTTTAGGCGGCAGGTTAGATAGTACCAATATTATTACACCCATACTTTCCATCATTACCAATATTGGTTACGACCATATGAATATTTTGGGCAATACCCTTGAGAAAATTGCTGCAGAAAAAGCGGGCATAATAAAAACAGGTATTCCTGTTGTGATTGGAGAATATCTTGCAGAAACTAAAGCCATTTTTATAAATAAAGCAAATGAATGCAACAGTGCTATTTATTTTGCCGAAGAAGAATATACTATTGACAATATAGTTATATCAACACAAATATTGAATTGTTCTGTTACCGACAAAAAAAATAAAGTAAAAGAAAATTTTGCTCTTGACCTGAATGGTATGTACCAAACAAAAAACTTACGCACTGTTTTACTTGCTGAAGGGATTTTACTGCAAAATGGATTTGTAATTACAGAAGAAGCAGAAAAATTTGCATTGGCCAATACAAAAAAATTAACCGGTTTGTATGGTCGATGGGATACAATTGCAGAAAACCCATCTGTGGTATTGGATGTAGCCCACAATGAAGATGGAATAAAACAGGTAGTTCAACAGGTAGCCTGGCTTACCAAAAAAAATGAAGAAACAAAACCTACTGTACATTTTATTATTGGGATGGTAAAAGATAAAGAAGTAGGTAAAGCATTATCATTGTTGCCAAAAGATGCCATATATTATTTTACCAATGCACATATATCAAGAGCCTTACCTGCCTGCGAATTAAAAATAAAAGCCGCCGAATATAATTTAACGGGCGATTGTTTTGATGATGTAAATGAAGCTATAAAAGTTGCCAGAAAAATTGCCAATGAAAAAGATTTAATAATTGTTTGCGGAAGTATATTTTTAGTGGGGGAAGTAAATAAAATATCAGCCCTCGCTATCTAATTTTTGAAATGCATACATCAGGCAACTAACATGTAATGCCTGGGCAAACTCATTGCGGTGCAGCATGGCCCTTACATCTTCCAATGGTACAAGCTGTATGTCTATCTGCTCATGGTCATCCAGGCTTTGCGTACTTATTTTTTTTCCGCCCCTTGCTAAAAATAAATGTGTATAGCTATTTATCAAACCGGGGTTGGCTGCTACTTTCCCCACATAATCAAACTGGTTAAATGAATACCCTGTTTCTTCCAGTAATTCCCTGCCGATTGCTATCTGTGGATCTTCTCTTTCATCAATAAAACCTCCGGGTAATTCTGTTAATACATCAGCTACAGGATGCCGGTATTGTTTTACTAAAATAACTTCACCCTGTTCTGTAATGGCAAGGGCGCAAACAGATACAGGAAGCTCCACTACAAAATAAGCTGGTACAATTCTACCGTCTGGCATTTCGCACTTATCCTTACGGGCAGTAAAATACTTGTGGTTGATAATGTATTCAGAATAAAGTGTTTTCCAGTTCATAATGATTCTATCTATAATAAATCCGCTTAAAAATATATTCTATTTATTTAAACGATAAAAAAATAGTCAATATATTTTTAAGCGGATAAAAGTTACCAATTCATTTGCTGCCTTAATGCAGTTATATGTGCTGTGTGATGACGGCTATGCCAAGCATACATTCCCAATAAATGCCATAGTGATATTTCCTTTTTCTGTTCAGGATGAAAAACAGCCCTGTTCCACTCTTCTTCTTTAATATTCATTAACACCTCTACCCATCTTTTATGAAGAGCAAATAAAAGCGTTATGGATATATTGATGGGTAAATTTTTTGTGTCGCTTAAAACAGCCCATGCAGCTTCATCGTAAGGTTTAATAACCGGTGTATCTTCTGTTAACCCGAGTTTAAAACGGATATACGCATTCATGTGGCTATCGGCTACATGGTGTACCAGTTGTTTTACCGTCCAGCCTTCTGGCCGGTAAGGTGTATCCAGCTGATGCTCGTCAAGATTCAATACAGCATTTTCTAAATGATTGGGCAAATATTTTATATCAATTAACCATTCTTCCAATTGCCTCGAAGAATAGGGCTGCGGTTCATATTTACCTATGGGATAACGTAAGTCTTCCATAATTATTTATTTTGAGTTGCGGGTGCTTGTGGTTTTACTTCATGTGTACTTGGTGCAGCAACTATTCCAGGCTTTATGCTTAATAATTCAATATCAAAAACCAATGCTGCACCACCTGGAATATCAGCACCAGCACCTCTATCTCCATAACCAAGTTCACTTGGAATATATGCTTTAAGCTTATCCCCAATATGCATTAACTGCAATATTTCTGTCCATCCTTTTATTACACCACCAACAGCAATAATTAATGGTTCGCCTCTTTTATATGAGTTGTCAAATTCTTTGCCATCAGTTAAAGCGCCGATATAATTTACTACAACTGTATCTGTTGGTTTTGGAGTAGCTGAAGCAGTATCTCCTTTTTTTATTAATTCATATTGTAAACCACTTGGCAATACAACTATACCGGCACGTTTTTTATTTGCCTCTAAAAAGGCCGCAGATTTTGCTTTTTCATTACCGCTTTTAACAGCCGCATTTGCCTGCAACTGCTGCTGTATACAGGCATTGGCCTGCTGATCGGTAAGAGAAACAGCCTTCTTTTTAAATACATCATCCATTGCTTTCTGCATAGAAGCATAAGTTATTTGTTCTATACCCTGTTGCCTTAAATTGTTGGCCACATTCATACCCAGCGCATAGCTAAAAGAATCCGTCGAATTTTTAAGTGTATTTACAACTGCTTTAACAGTAG